>CANPZR010000001.1 GCA_947589175.1 uncultured Lachnospiraceae bacterium
AGCATTGAGGTACACGGGTTTAAATCCTTTGCCAATAAGCTGATTTTTGAATTTCACAACGGAATCACCGGAATCGTCGGCCCCAACGGCAGCGGCAAGAGCAACGTGGCGGACGCGGTGCGCTGGGTGTTAGGCGAGCAGAGCGCCAAGCAGCTGCGGGGCGCGAGCATGCAGGACGTGATTTTTTCCGGTACGGAGATGCGAAAGCCGCAGAGCTACGCCTATGTGGCGCTTACCATTTCCAATGAGGACCATCAGCTGAATCTCCCCTATGAGGAAGTCCAGGTGGCGCGGAAGGTGTATCGGTCCGGAGAGAGCGAATATCTTCTCAACGGGACCACCTGCCGGTTAAAGGATGTGCAGGAACTATTTTTCGACACAGGTATTGGCAAGGAGGGCTATTCCATCATTGGACAGGGCCAGATTGACAAAATCCTGAGCGGCAAGCCGGAGGACCGGCGGGAACTGTTTGACGAGGCGGCCGGTATCGTCAAATTCAAAAAGAGAAAGGCGACGGCGGAGAAAAATCTGGAGGCGGAGGCGCAGAATCTGCTGCGCATTCAGGACATTTTATCCGAATTAGAAAAGCAGGTGGGGCCTCTGGAGGAGCAGTCCAAAAAGGCGAGGGAGTATCTGAACCTGCGAGAGCAGCTCAAGCGATATGAGATCAGCCTGTTCCGCATGGACTACGAGAGCTTACAGGAAGAAATCAAGGAAATCGAGGGACATATAGAAAATACGAAAAAAGAGCTGGAGGAGGCCAAGGAGGAGAAGGAGCAGTCCAAGGCACAGTACGAGGAAATCGAGGGGACCATCGGGGAGTTCGATCGGTCGTTAGAGAGAAAGAAAGAAAAGGTCAACCAGAACCGGCTTCTCGCGACCAATTTTGACAGCGAAGTCCGGGTTATGAAGGAGAAAATCGCGGCGGCGGCCCAGGGAAAAGAATACTACAAAGAGAGGACGGACGCCCTGCAGGCCTCGAAGGAGGAGACGGAGAGCGAGCTGGCCGGTTACAGGGAAGAGCAGAAGACCGCGCTTGCCGGTCTGGAGAACATGCAGCAGGCGGAGACGGAGAAGCAAAAAGTCCTGACGGATCTGGAAAAGGAGATACTGGAGAAGGAAATTTTCCTTAACGAGCAGAACGACCGGATTATCCAGTCCATGAACACTTCCTCCCAGATTACGGTCGAGCGGCAGAAGGCAAAATCCATGCTCGAGCAGAATAACCTAAAGCGCGTGGAGCTGAATCAGAAGATTCTGACGAACAAGTCCCAGCTCACCGGCGCCGAGGAGGAGATGGAGCGGGAGAAGCAGGCGCTCCAGGCGGCAAAAAAGGAGCTGGATAAAGAGTACGTGGCGCGAAAGGAGCTGCTGCGCAGGGCCGACGAAAAGAGAGGCGAAATCCAGAAGCTCCAGCAGAAGCAGCAGGAGATTGAGAAGCGCTACCACATGGAAAATTCCCGGCGGGATACGCTGAGAAATATGGCGGAGCGCTACGACGGCTACGGACAGAGCATCCGCCGGGTCATGGAGCAGAGGGAGAAAAATCCGGGACTTCTCGGCGTCGTGGCGGATATTATCCAGGTAGATAAAAAATATGAGCTGGCGGTGGAGACCGCGCTCGGGGGCAACATCCAGAACATTGTCACAGAGGATGAGCATGTAGCAAAGAAGATGATTGAATTTCTGAAAAAAAACCGCTTTGGGCGCGCTACGTTCTTACCCCTGACGACGGTGTCTCCGGGGCGGGACCGCTTTTTCAGCGACGAGGTGCTGGCCGAGGACGGCGTGCTCGGCAATGTGGCTTCTCATGTGACACGGGATAAGAAATACGACAAGGTTGTGGAGTATCTGCTGGGGCGTTTTCTGCTTGTGGATACGTTGGACCGGGCTCTGGCCATCAACCGGAAATACAGACATTCCCTGCGGATTGTCACGCTGGAGGGAGAGCTCTTAAATCCGGGCGGCTCTTTGTCTGGCGGCGCGTTCAAGAACAGCAGCAATCTGTTAGGACGGCGCCGGGAGCTGGAGCAGATCGAGGAGCGGATCGGGGCAATCCAGAAAGAGCGGGAAGAAAACCGCGAACAGATAAAAGCCATTTCAGAGGAGGCGGAGAAAATTGCGGACGAGGCGGCAAAAAAGGGCGAGATCCTGAAGGAGCTGGAGATTCGGGAGAACACGGCCTCCATCAAGTACGAGCAGGCCGTACAGGTCAAGGAGCAGAAGGAGCGGGAGTACCAGTCCATCGCCCACGATGGCAAGGAGATCGAGAATCAGAAGGCTCTGCTGGAGAAGTCCCTGGATGAAATCCAGGAGAAATTGAAGAACAGCCGGGCAGAGGAGGAAAACGCCAAGGAGACCGTACAGCGCGTGTCCGGCGAGTTAGAGACCGACCACGAAAGACAGATGGCGCTGCAGGAGGAGCTGGCGGGTATCCGCCTGGAGATTTCTTCCTTCCAGCAGAAAAATAATTACATATCGGAAAATATTCACCGAATCGAGGCGAGCCTCGCGGAAATCCGGCAGGAATACGACCGTTTCATGAAGGAACAGGAGAATTCGGACAGCGCGGTGGACGAGATGAAGAAGGCCATCGCCGGGTACGAGGAAAAACAGGAGGCCATGGGAGCGGAGACGGAGCGGCTCCTGCAGGAAATCGAGGAGGAGACCCGGAAGAAAAATGAGATGATGGAGTCCCAGAAGGACTTTTTTGAAAAAAGAGACCGCCTCATGGAGCACATCAGCGAGCTCGACAAGGAGGGCTTCCGGCTGGAATCCCGCCGCGGCAACCTGGAGGAAAAGCGGGAGAGCCGGATCAACTATATGTGGAATGAGTACGAGCTCACCTACCACAGCGCCCTCGAGTACGAGATAGACGAATCCATTTCCTATACCAAGATGAAGGCGAACGTCGGGGACACAAAGACGCGGATCAAAGAGCTGGGAGATGTGAATGTAAACGCCATTGAGGACTACAAGAGCGTCAGCGAGCGGTACGAGCTTCTGCGGACCCAGCGGGACGATCTGGTGGAGTCCGAGGAGGCGCTGAAAAAGATTATTCTGGACCTCGACGAGGAGATGCGCCGCCAGTTCACGGAGAAATTCGCGGACATACAAAAGCAGTTCGACAAGGTGTTCAAGGAGCTGTTCGGCGGCGGAAAGGGAACGCTGGAGTTAGTGGACGGAGAGGACGTGCTGGACGCGGGCATTATCATCAACGCGCAGCCGCCGGGCAAAAAGCTGGGCAACATGATGCAGCTGTCGGGCGGCGAGAAGGCGCTGACCGCCATCGCGCTGTTATTTGCCATTCAGAATCTGAAGCCGTCGCCTTTCTGCCTGCTCGATGAGATCGAGGCGGCGCTTGACGATTCCAACGTAAAGAGGTATGCTAAATATCTGCATAAGCTGACGAAGAACACGCAGTTTATTGTCATTACCCACAGAAAGGGCACGATGGAGGCGGCGGACGTCCTGTACGGAATCACCATGCAGGAAAAAGGCGTTTCCACGCTGGTATCGGTAAAATTGATAGAGGAGCAGCTAGACGCGTAAACGCTCTGGAATGGAGGAATTTATGGAAGAAAAAATGGGTTTTTTTAAACGGCTGAAAAAGGGACTCACCAAGACGAGAGATTCCTTTGTGTCCGGCGTCGATAATCTGTTCCACGGCTACTCGGAGATCGACGATGATTTCTACGAGGAGCTGGAGGAGCTCTTGGTCATGGGGGATATCGGAATCAACACCACCATGCAGATTATTGACGGATTGAAGGAAAAGGTAAAGGAAAATAAAATCAAGGAAGCGGCGGCCTGCAAGAGCCTTTTGATCGACACGATCAAGAGCCAGATGCAGGTGCACGAGGACGCCTATGAATTTTTAAACCGCCCCTCGGTGCTGCTGCTGATCGGCGTCAACGGCGTTGGAAAGACTACGAGCGTCGGAAAGTTAGCCGGGCAGTTTAAGTCTATGGGCAAAAAGGTCATTCTGGCGGCGGCGGATACCTTCCGCGCAGGCGCCATCGACCAGCTTAAGGAGTGGGCGAACCGCGCGGGCGTTGACATCATCGCCGGGCAGGAGGGCGCCGACCCAGCCGCCATCGTATACGACGCGGTAGCGGCCGCCAAGGCGAGAAAGGCGGACATTCTTCTGTGCGACACCGCAGGGCGCCTTCACAATAAGAAAAACCTCATGGCGGAGCTGCACAAGATCCACACGATTATCGAGAAGGAGTACCCGGAGGCGTATCTGGAAACCCTGATCGTGGTGGACGGCACCACCGGACAGAACGCGCTCGCGCAGGCGCGGGAGTTCAGCCAGGTGGCGGACGTATCCGGCATCGTGCTGACCAAGCTCGACGGCACCGCCAAGGGCGGCATCGCCATCGCCATTCAGTCGGAGTTAAATATTCCGGTGAAATATATCGGAATCGGGGAGCAGATCGGCGACCTGCAGCCCTTTGACGCAGAAGAATTTGTAAATGCCCTGTTTGAATCCTAATAGAAAGGTTGTGCAAGAAAATGATAACATTAGAGCAGTTTGAAAAAGCGAGCGAGGCGGTGGAGAAGGTCATTCTCCCCACCAACCTGATGTACAGCGAGTATTACAGCGCCCAGACGGGCGGAAAAATTTATCTGAAGCCGGAAAATATGCAGTACACCGGCGCGTATAAGGTTCGGGGCGCCTACTACAAGATCAGCACGCTCTCCGAGGAGGAGAGGCAGAAGGGGCTGATCACGGCGTCCGCGGGCAACCACGCCCAGGGCGTCGCCTACGCGGCAAAGCTCTTTGGGGCGAAGGCGGTCATCGTCATGCCCAACACCACGCCGCTCATCAAGGTCAACCGCACTAAGAGCTACGGGGCGGAGGTAGTGCTGTACGGAGACGTGTACGACGACGCCTGCGAGCACGCGCTGAAGCTTGCCGAGGAGAACGGCTATACCTTTATTCACCCCTTTGACGACGAGGTGGTCGCCACGGGACAGGGCTCCATCGCGATGGAGATTATCAAGGAGCTCCCCACGGTGGACATGATTCTCGCGCCGGTGGGCGGCGGCGGCCTGATCTGCGGCGTGTCCACGCTTGCGAAGCTCTTGAATCCCAATATCAAGGTAATCGGCGTCGAGCCGGCGGGAGCCAGCTGTATGAAGGCGTCCTTAGAGGCCGGAAAGGTGGTCTCCCTGCCGAAGGTAAACACCATCGCGGACGGCACGGCGGTAAAGACGCCGGGCGAGCACATTTTCCCCTATATTCAGAAAAATGTGGACGAGATCGTGACGGTGGACGACCACGACCTGATCGTTAACTTCTTAGACGTGGTGGAAAATCACAAGATGATCGTGGAAAATTCCGGACTTCTCTCGGTGGCCGCCCTGAAGCAGATCGACTGCCGGGGCAAAAAGGTCGTCTGCATTTTGAGCGGCGGCAACATGGACGTGATCACGATGTCGTCCGTCGTCCAGCACGGCCTGATCCAGAGGGGGCGCGTATTTACCATCAGCGTCCAGCTCCCGGACCGACCGGGCGAGCTTCTGCATGTGGCGGATGTGATCGCGCGGACGCAGGGCAATATTATCCGCCTCGAGCACAACCAGTTCGTGAGCATCAACCGCAACGCGGCCGTAGAGCTGAAAATTACGATGGAGGCATTTGGCAACGAGCACAAGCAGTCCATTGTGGACGAGTTGGAAAAGGCGGGGTACGCTCCCAGGCTCGAGCAGCCCACCGCGGTCTACCAGTAAAATCACAAGCCCTTTCAGGAAAGGAGAACCGATATGGAAAATACATATCAGAAATCACTTTTATTTACCCCGGAGGGGGTGCGGGACATCTACGGCGAGGACTGCGAAAAGCGCTACAAGATTCAGAAGGAGCTGCACCGCGCCATGAAATTGTACGGTTTTAAGGATATACAGACGCCGACCTTTGAATTTTTCGATATTTTCAACCGTCAGCGGGGCACGGTCAATTCGCGGGAAATGTTCAAATTTTTCGACCAGTACAACAACACGCTGGTCCTTCGTCCCGATATTACTCCGTCCATCGCCAGATGCGTGGCGAAATATTATGGGGACGAGGATATGCAGATTCGTCTCTGCTATACCGGAAACACATTTATCCACCGCAGCGGCTATCAGGGGAAATTATCCGAGATAACACAGGTAGGGGCGGAGCTGATGAACGACGACTCCTCCGACGCGGACGGCGAGATGATCGCCATGACCATCGAGTGCCTGTTGAAATCCGGGCTCAAAGATTTCAAGGTGGACGTGGGGCACGCGGGGCTGTTCCGCGGGCTGGCGGCAGAGGCGCGGCTGACGGAGGAGGAGATCGAGCAGATCAAGGTCTATCTGACGAATAAAAATATTTTCGCCGTGGAAGACATGATGGAGAAAAAGGATATTCCCGCCGCCTGCAAGGAGCTTCTGACGGGGCTGCCGGATCTGTTCGGCGGGCTGGAGACGATTCTATCGGCCAAGGAAAGGACCGGGAACCCGGAGGCGCTGGAGGCGCTTGACCGGCTGGAAAAGCTGTATCATATTCTGGAGACATATGATATGTTAGAGCATGTCACCTTCGATCTGGGGATGCTCTCGCACTATGAATACTACACCGGCGTCATTTTCAAGGCGTACAGCTATGGGACGGGAGACGCCATTGTCACGGGGGGACGCTACGACAATCTGGTGGAGCAGTTCGGCAAGAAAACGCCGGCCATCGGCCTGGCGTTCGTGCTCGATGAGCTGATGGCGGCGCTGCAGAGCCAGCAGGTGGAAATCGAGGCGAAGGAATCCGATATTCTGATTTTGTACCGGTCCGCCAACCGCGAAAAGGCCATTTCCCTGTGTCACGATCTGCGCATGGAGAACCACTCCGTGCGGCTGATGCGCAAGAACGCGCAGACGCCGCTAGACGCCTACAAAAAGTACGGACGCCGCAACGAGGTGTCGTCCATTCTCTACATCGACGACACCGGAGAGGTGACGGAATTTGACTTAAATGCCTGAGGAGGAAATCAGACCTATGAGATATATAACCATTGCCTTAGCTAAGGGGCGCCTGGCAAAGCAGACGCTCGCGCTGCTTGAGCAGACCGGCATTACCTGTGAGGAAATGAAGGACAAGGAGACCAGAAAGCTCATTTTTGTCAACGAGGAGCTGGGGCTGAAATTTTTCCTGTCCAAGACGTCGGACGTGCCTACCTATGTGGAGTACGGCGCGGCGGATATCGGCGTGGTGGGGAGCGATACGATTATGGAGGAGGGGAGAAAGGTGTTAGAGGTGCTGGATCTCGGCCTCGGAAAATGCGATATGTGCGTGGCAGGGCCCGCCAGCGCGAGGGAGCTCCTGAAAAAAAACCAGGTGATCCGGGTGGCATCCAAATACCCCAAAATTGCCAAGGACTATTTTTATAATAAAAAGCACCAGACCGTGGAGATCATCAAGCTGAACGGCTCGGTCGAGCTGGCGCCCATCGTGGGGCTGTCGGAGGTCATTGTGGACATCGTGGAGACCGGCTCCACCCTCCGCGCTAACGGGCTGGAGGTGCTGGAGAAGATCTGCCCGCTGTCCGCACGGGTTATTGTCAACGAGGCCAGCATGAAGCTGCAGCGGGAGCGGATTACGAAGATTGTGAAGGATTTAAAGCAGGCGCTGGGTTAAATGCCGGCGCAAGGGCAGGCTTGTGAGAATAATTGTATTAAAATTTACGGCAGGCGCGCTGCTTTACGCCATATACAGGAAAGGACGGATTGATTATGCGAATAATTCCACTGACGGAGGATTCGAGGAAGAATATTTTGGAGGATCTGCTGAAGCGGAGCCCGAATAATTATGACCAGTATCAGGACAAGGTAAACGCCATTCTGGCGGACGTGAGAGAGCGGGGGGACGAGGCGGTCCTCGACTACACGGAGAAGTTTGACGGCGTGAGGCTTGCGCCGGAGTCGCTGCACGTCACGCAGGCGGAAATCGACGAGGCGTATGCGCAGGTGGAGCCGGGACTGATTGAAATACTGAAAAAATCCCTGGCAAATATCCGTGATTTTCACGAAAAACAGGTGCACAACAGCTGGTTTACGACCAGAGAGGACGGCGTGCTTTTAGGGCAGAAAATCACGCCGATGGAGAGCGTGGGCGTCTATGTGCCGGGCGGAAAGGCCGCCTATCCGTCCAGTGTGCTGATGAATATTATTCCGGCCAAGGTGGCGGGCGTGAAGCGCATCGTCATGGTGACGCCGCCGGGAAAGGACGGCAAGGTCAACAACCCGGTGACGCTTGTCGCCGCGCACCTCGCGGGAGCTACGGACGTCATTAAGGTGGGAGGCGCCCAGGCGGTGGCCGCCCTCGCCTACGGGACGAAATCTATTCAGAAGGTCGATAAAATCACCGGCCCCGGAAATATTTTCGTGGCGTTGGCGAAAAAGGCCGTGTACGGTCATGTGGGCATCGACTCCATCGCAGGTCCCAGCGAGATTCTCGTGCTGGCGGACGAGACGGCCAATCCCCGCTATGTGGCGGCGGATCTTCTCTCCCAGGCGGAGCACGACGAGCTCGCGTCCGCCATACTGGTGACCACGAGCCGCGAGCTGGCGGAGAAGGTGTCCGAGCTGACGGAGCAGTTCACGGCGCAGCTGTCGAGAAGGGAAATCATTCAGAAATCCCTGGAGAATTTCGGCTATATTCTCGTGGCTGAAAATATGGACGACGCGATCCAGACCGTGAACGATATCGCCTCCGAGCACCTGGAAATCCTCACCGCGAACCCGTTCGACACGATGACGAGGGTTCATAACGCGGGCGCTATTTTTTTAGGGGAATACAGCAGCGAGCCGCTGGGAGATTACTTCGCCGGGCCGAACCATGTGCTCCCCACCAACGGGACCGCCAAGTTCTCGTCCCCGCTGAATGTGGACGATTTTGTGAAGAAATCCAGCGTGATCTCGTATTCCAGAGAGGCGCTGGAGGCGGCGCATAGGGATATTATTCAGTTCGCGGAGGCGGAGCGGCTCACGGCGCACGCGAATAGTATTGCCGTGCGGTTTTCAGAAGATAGATAAGTAAGAATATTTTAATGAAATGGGGGCAGTGTGAACAATCACGCTGATGCGCTCCGGAATGGAGGATAAAGATGAAAAAACCAGCAGAAAAAATAGGAGCGGCCATCCTGGCGGTGGCGCTGTTATTTACGCTGACGCCGGGGCAGGCGCCCTTGACGGCCCGCGCCGCGTCGGATACTGAAAAAAACACGGAAACCGGCAGACAGATTGTCCGGGGAATTGAGGTTCCGGAGGGAACTCTCGAAGATTTATTAATGGGATCATCTGCGGATGGATCGGAAGGTTCTTCTATAGATGAGACTGTGGGTGAATCCGGGAATTTTTCCATGGAGAAGGATCCTGACATATTGTCGAAGGATGGATTTTTATCCGGCAGCGCTATGTCAAGTGAGACATCACCCAGTGAGGAAGTTCTGGAAACGGTTTCCTACATCAACGACTGCAGCACGGATTACGCCTACAAAAAACTGGGGGAATTGACCGGCGGCGCCGCCATGCAGAAATTGTACACGCGGATTCTCAATGTCATGGTGAAGGTGTATCTGTCGGAGAAGGATCTGGAGGCGCAGGAATTTCCCATAGACGGAGTCATCGAGACTTATTATTACGCGGGCATGGTCTCCTATGAGGGAGTGGATGAGAGCAATCTGATGACCGTGTACGAGAGCGTGCTGATGGATCACCCGCTGTTCTTTTTTATGCTCAATGAATATCTCTACGAGGATGGAAAGATGTGCCTGCTAGCCTTTCCGGAATTTTACGAGGGAAGCGTGCGCCAGCTGTGCAAGGAGAAAATTAATGACGTGATTCTTGGCTTTGAGCAGGGGGCGGCGGGCCTGACGTCGAATTATGACATTGTAAAATATGTGCACGACGCCATAGCGGCCGAGGTCGATTATGCCAGGGATATATATGGTTTTCCCGAGACCAGCCCCTATGTTTACGGCATGGCCGGATATGTGTCGGATAATAAGAGAGTGGTCTGCGAGGGCTACGCCGAGACCATGGCTGCCGCGCTGAATTATCTGGATATTGAAAATGTGATCGCCACCGGTTGGGGCGTGGCCAGCGGGCAGCCTACTTACGACTCGGACGCCCATGCCTGGAATATGGTGAAACTGGGGGACGGCAATTTTTACCATGTGGACGTCACATGGGACGACCAGGAATATGGCACAATCTACGATTATTTTTGCGTGGGAAACGAAATTTTTGACAGCCACAGCATAATCTGGAACGGCGGACAGAACGGGATTATTTATGAGATTCCGGAGACGCCGGACGCGAATTTCGCGGGCGAGGATACGATTCTGAAAGCCGAGGATCCCGCTTTTCAGTATGACGAGGACACCGGGCTTTCGGATGAAAACGCAGGAGGGGACGGCGACAGCTCCGATGTGCAGGACAGTGAGAATCCGGACGATATTCAGGATAATGTTTCGGACGAAGACCAGCCGACTGGCCCGGAGCAGCCGAATTCTGTGGTAAAGGTGAAAAAGGCGGTCATTTCTTCCGTAAAAAATAAGAAAAAGAAAAGTTTCCAGGTCCAGTGGAAAGCGGTAGACGGCGCGGAAGGATACCGGATTACATATGCCACAAACAAAAAACTTACCAAGGGCAAAAAGAAAATTTTCGCCCGTGAGACGGAGAGCTCCCGGACCGTTAAAAAACTGAAAAAGGGCAAGACCTATTACGTCAAAGTGCAGGCCTATAAGACGGATTCCGCGGGGAAAAGGGTGTTCGGTGGCTGTAAAAAAATCATGAAAGTGAAGATAAAAAAATAGATGGTCTTATCTGCAAAAAGGGAGCCGCTAGGAGCACGAAATATATTTTTAATAATTTTCTGTTCAAAGATTAGATTCTTTTGGCATCCGCAGTATAATGATGTAGTCGAAGCGAACTTTATTTGCTCTGAAATGGAGGAGCGTAAAAGCTCCGGAAGGAGGAAGACATGAATTTTACCAAAAAATGCAAGGAGATGGCACCGGGAATTCTGCTGTGCGTGGTCATAGCGGCGGCAGCTACGTTTCTTTCCGGGCTGCAAATCGGGAGCTTTTCCCTGGAGGTAGTGGGCGCGCCGGTGTTCGCGATTTTGATCGGCATGGTGATTACGCTGATTGTTCCGTCGCTTGCGGGAAAGGACGCCATGAAAGGCGGCATCAAATTTACATCAAAAAAAATCCTGCAGTGGGCGGTGATCATCCTGGGATTTTCGCTGAATCTGGGCACGATTGCCAGCGTGGGGAGCAAGAGTCTGCCGGTGATCGTCTCCACCATATCCATATCGCTGATTGTGTCGTATCTGATGATGAAGGCGCTGCGCATGGATTCCAAGGTGTCCACGCTGATCGGCGTGGGATCGTCCATCTGCGGCGGCTCGGCCATTGCGGCCACGGCGCCGGTCATTGACGCGGACGACCGGGAGGTGGCGCAGTCCATTTCCGTCATCTTTCTGTTCAATGTGCTGGCGGCGCTGATTTTCCCGGCATTCGGCCACGCCATCGGATTTGGTTCCGAGGGCTTCGCGGTCTTTGCGGGGACGGCGGTCAACGACACGTCCTCGGTGACGGCGGCGGCCTCCACGGCGGAGAGCATTTACGGCGTGGACGGGATTTTGTCCGCCGCGGTGACGGTAAAGCTGACCCGGACGCTCGCCATTATTCCGATTACGCTCGTTCTGGCGTTCTATCGGACGGCCAAGGCGAAAAAGAGCGGCGGCGAGGGCGGCAGCTTTTCCGTGAAGGAGATATTCCCGTTCTTTATTCTGTACTTTATCGCGGCGTCAGTGATTACGACGGTCATGGGACTGCTCCCGGACAATGGCCTGACGGCGTTTTACGCGGGACAGTTTGTGCCCGCCATGAAGTGGCTGGCGAAATTTTTTATCGCCATGGCCATGTGCGCGATCGGACTCAACACCAACCTGATCGATCTGGTGAAAAAGGGCGGCAAGCCGATTATCATGGGACTCTGCTGCTGGGCGTCCATCACGGCCGTATCTATCGGGGTGCAGCTTTTGACGGGTATTTTTTACACCAATCTGTAGATCGGAATCTGCGCGCTGCTTTAAGCTCCGCGCTGCCAGGGTCTCGATGCTTGAAAACAACAGTTTCCATATTGATTGAACTGTGGTATAATATAATTCTGTAACAAGTTGTTTGGGCGATGATAAAAGGGGGGATCTGCCATGAAAGGAATGGCAAAGAGATTTTTGAAAATGGGTATCCGTACGGCATGGGCGGGGGCGCTGCTCATGGCCGGGGCTGCAATCGGAGCGGCATCCGGCGTTGCGGTACCGGCTGCGCCCGGCGCTGTGGCGCTGGCGGCAGAGACGGAAGAAGTGGCCATAGACGCCGAATCCTTTCCGGATGAGTATTTCCGGGAATATGTGCAGAAGCATGTGGACGGGAATCAGGACGGCGTCCTGCAGCGGGCCGAGGCGGAGGCCGTGACGGAGCTGACGCTGGATAAGTTCATGGATTCGGACGATCTGGACGGGATGGACGAAGATGAGCCGGCAGAGATTCACTACTACACGAAGGATGAATTTGTATTCGACTGTAAGGGGCTGGAGCTGTTTGAAAATCTGTCCGATCTCAGTCTGGTCCTGAACGGCGGACTGACGAAAAACGGCAAGGATTACCCGGTACAAGTGAGCCATATAAGCTCCCTGTACAAGCTGAAAAAGCTGGAGGATCTGCATATTTACGACATGGATCTGAAGCATTTTGACTGCGCGAAGCTCACCGGTTTGAAGAAGCTGTCGCTTTCCGATTTTTCCAGTATGGAGTCTCTGTCCTTTGGAAACAGCAAGGTTCTCACGAAGATATGGCTGTCCGATATGCCTTCGCTAAACGCCCTGGACGTGTCTTCCCTGGAAAGTCTGAAGAGCCTGAGCCTCGGAGGCGCGGACGTGGAGAAAATCGTGTTCGGGAAAAAGAACCGGAGCGTCCAATCGCTGATGCTAGACAGCGGAGATTCCAGTACCCTGTGCAAGCGGATGAAAAAGCTGAATCTTGAAAATCTGACGGAATTAAAGGAATTATATATTACAAATTATAAAAATCTGAAATCTCCAGATCTGTCCCACAACAAAAAACTGGAACTGATTTTTATGGAGAACTGCCGTCAGGTGACCAAGATCGCGCCGCTTAAAAATAAGAAGCTGACTCAGGTAGACATCTGGAACTGCCGGAATCTGAAAACGCTGGATCTGAGCAAAAACGACAAGCTGAACTGGCTGCGGCTGGACGGGATGAAGGTGAAGACGCTGCGGCTGAGCGCCAAAAACAAATTAAAGTTTTTCCGGTACGCCAACGCGGGATTGAAGAAATTCAACGTCAAAAATATAAATACCAAGACGATGAAAGATCTGCAGGTATACGGAAATAAGTTTAAAAAGATCGACCTGAGCAAATATAAGAACCTGAAAGACGTGACCGTGGACGAGGGCGTCCGGGTCATCGGCTGGAAACCGAAAGAAGGCGGGGGAATATACCGGGACGCGAAATAAGTGAAAAAGCAAAGGAGATCACAGATATGAAGCATGTGAAAGTTATATTTGCCATCCTGTTGAGCTTGGTTATGGTATGCGGCTGCGGCACAGGCGGCAGCGGTATCCAGAGCTCGGACGCCGGTCGCGGTCATGAGCCGCTGACGATACTGGCCACGGCGGATGTAGACAGGCTAAAAGAGGTGGTGAAGGAGAAATATCCGGAGATCGTCCTTGAAGTAGTTCCGTATATCGGAAAAAACTGGTCCCGTTTTACCTGCGACCAGATGATTACGGGAGACATGCCGGACATTTATAACACGACCCTTGCGTGGCTGAATTATCCCGACGCGATGAAGGAAAATCTGATTGATCTTTCCACCTATGCCTTCACTGACAATTACGACCCCACGCTTTTATCACAGCAGGAGCTCGACGGCGGGATTTATCTGCTGCCGTCAAAGTACTCGGTCTATTCCTGCGCCTACAATAAAACGCTGTTTGACAAGCACGGCTGGAAAGCGCCCGAGAGCTTTGAGGAGCTGAAAGCGCTCGCGCCCAAAATCAAAAAGGCGGGCGTGCGGCTCTCCGTCACCAATACCATGAACGCGGGGGTGGGATTTCAGTATGTCTGCAACCTCGCCGACACCATCGACCTGTCCTCCCTAAAGGGCGTGCAGTGGCAGAAGGATTTTCTGAGCGGAAAGGCCGACGCGGCGGAGGGCTTTGGCGAGGCCATGAATTATATGCAGGAGTGGATCGATCTCGGAATGATCGAGGGAAGCGACGCCCTTGATGGAAAAGCGGCTTTTGAAATATTTGCGGAGGGGAATACCGCTTTTGCCATAGGCGGGGTGGACCGCTGGACGCAGAACGAGGACGGTACGGGCGATGTGTATGTGCCTATGCCGTATCTCTCCCGCGACGGTTCTAAAAATATGTATGTTACCATGCAGTCGAAGAATTTCGGACTCAGCAAAAAGCTCGAGGAAAAGGGAAACGAGCAGAAGCTCGAGGACGCGCTCCATGTCATGGAGATACTCTCTACCATAGAAGGACAAAATACATTTTACGATGCTATCACGACGAATATTTCCTCCCTGCGCGACTGGGAGGTCGATCCCGCAAGCCCGTACGCGTCCTGCATCGAGGACATGAAAAACGGGCACACGGCGCCGCTTCTCTATACCGGCTGGGAGGGGATTCTGGCGCAGGTCGGGGGAAACGTGCTCGACTACATGAACGGGAAATACACAAAGGAGGAAGTCCTCGGCACGATGGACAAGCTCCGCGACGACTGGCTGGAAAAGGGGGTAAATGCATTTTCAGAGGTCGATAGAAAATACGACCAGAAGGAGACGGCGCAGCTTGTCGGAAGGATTTTCGGCGACGCGGCCGGCGCCGACTGCGCGCTGATCTCGTTGAACACGGCTGTCGATAACTGCGCCATCCAGAACGGAAGCGGCATAAACGGATATATCATGCCCCTTCCTCTTACCGATGAGAGGATTGTGTCCGTCATTCCCACCGGCTGGAGCGACAATATAATGACGGTGACGCTCACGGGCAGCCGCATCAGAGAATATGCCAAAAAGGGATATAAAATTGAGAGCGATGGGAAATCGGCCGTTTTTCCCTATGAGCTCTTTGTAAAGGGCGGGGAAGAGCTGTCGGATGAAAACGAGTACACCGTTGTGGTGTGCGGCGCCGATGATGAGCTTAGCGCCGAGGGAAATATTCAGGACAGCGGGATTCAGGGATTGCAGGCTTTTAAGGATTTCTTTGATAAAAACGGCAATCCGGCAATGTCAGAGGAATTATTGGAGTGGAAATGATCCGTATGAAAAAAATACATGTGGAGGGGACGCATATAAAGGGAACACATATAGAAAAAAGATATCATAAAATATTCTTAGTTGCCGCAGTCGTGGCTGTTTTTGCTGCGCTCTGCGGAATCTTTATCATTCGAAAATTATATTCCTCGCTGAACGACACGGTGTATAAGGAGAGAATCAGCCAGCTCTCGGAGATTACCGCTCAGATGTTTGACAGCACGGAGGAGGAAATTTCACAGTACTGGAATGAGGCAATCGAGGTGAGCAGGCGCTTAAACGACGCCAGGCCTCGCACGTCAAAGAAATTAACCGCATTTTTAAAAAAAGAAAATGAATACGGGCACTACGGGGAGGACGAGGCTGTGCCGGTCGTCATTGACGAGGACGGAAGAATGTACACGCCGGACGGGGACGCGGGAATCATAAGCGACACCGCTCCTCTGGTGAATTGTACAGAGCGCGTCAGCTTTATCAAATACAACACGATGAATGTCGAAAACGATATTGTTTTTGCATATAAGCTGGAATCGCCCGTGGAAATTTCCAATACGGGGCGGGAAATCCGCTTTGTCGGAGTCAGCGCGGGCATGGAAACGATCGGCGCAATTTTCAGGAGCTCCGCGTACAACGGCAATAACAGCACCTATATTCTAAGCAACGACGGCTCTAAGCTCTATGTCGATGAGGCCAGGCACAAAAATCTGGTGCCGGGATATAATGTTTTTAATGTCATAAGAAAAGCCGCCGGAGAGGAGGGCCTGGATTTTGACGAACAGCTCGGCAGGCTGGCAGAGGGGCAGGTCCTCTCTCATGTGAAAATAGAGGGAATCGACTGTTTCTACGCGATGTATAAAATGCGGGACAACGACTGGTTTGTCATGTATATCAACCCCGCGCAGGAGGTGGCGCAGGGGACGGTCGCGGTTGTCAATGCCGCGCTCCGGACCGCGATTGCGACCGCGGTATTTTTCCTGCTGGCCACCATAATTATTGTGCTGTGTCTGGCAAGGGCGCTGCACACGAGAGGGCTTCTGAGGGCCGAACATGTGGAGGGAGAAAAGCTCCGGCAGATGAACAAGGAGTTGGAGCAGGCAAAGTATGACGCGGAGCAGGCGTACCTTGTTTCGCAGCGCGCCAACCATGCCAAGACCGCATTTTTGAACAATATGTCACACGACATACGGACGCCCATGAACGCCATCATAGGGTTTACTTCTCTTGCCGCCTCGCACATTGACGACAGGGAATCCGTCCAGAATTATCTCTCCAAAATCATGGTTTCCAGCGAGCACCTTCTCTCCCTGATCAACGATGTTCTCGATATGAGCCGCATTGAGAGCGGAAAGGTCAAAATTGAGGAAAAGGAGTGTTCGCTCCCAGCTATCATGAACGATCTCCAAAATATTCTCCAGTCCGACGTCAAGGCAAAGAGCCTGAATTTTCATATTGACATGGTCGATGTGGAGCACGAGAACATCATCTGCGACAAGCTGCGCCTGAACCAGATTTTGCTCAATATTACGTCCAATGCCATCAAATTCACACGCCCCGGCGGAACGGTCGCGCTGCGCGTGGAGGAAAAGCCGGACGCGCCGGAGGGGTACGCCGACTACCAGTTTATCGTGCGCGATACCGGCATCGGCATGAGCGAGGATTTTATTCAGAAAATTTTTGAGCCGTTCACCAGGGAGGAAAATTCGACCGTCAGCGGTATTCAGGGAACGGGACTCGGAATGGCGATCACAAAGAATATCGTGGATATGATGAACGGCACGATCGAGGTGAAGAGCAAGCCCGGAGAGGGCACGGAATTTACCGTATCCGTCCGGTTCGGCGTGGGCGCGGGCGATTCCGAGCTGCAGGCGCAGGAGATCGCTCCGGAGCAGTTCGCGGGCCAGAAGGTGCTTCTCGTGGACGATATAGACTTGAACCGCGAGATCGCGGTCGTTATCCTGGAGGAAGCGGGACTGGTCGTTGAGACGGCGTCGAACGGGCAGGAAGCGGTGGACGCCGTCAAAAACAGCGCGGGCGATATACGGCTTGTGCTGATGGATGTTATGATGCCGGTCATGGACGGCTATCAGGCGACCCGTGAAATACGAAAGCTGAGTGACCCCGCCCTTGCCCAGATTCCGATTGTGGCCATGACGGCAAACGCGTTCGAAGAGGATCGGATGGCGGCGATGGACGCCGGGATGAACGACCACATCGCGAAGCCCTTCCAGATTGACAAGCTGTATCGGATTATGAAGGATTATCTTGTGAAGTGAGGGAAGGACGTGTGGAATAAGGCATCTTTGTGATGTCCCTTACAGGTAGAAAAAAATAAATCCAAAAAGGCATCTCGAGGAGGATGCCTTTTTTTGATGAAAAAATAAAGCAAAACAGCTAAGGAGGAAAGAAAAACCTATGAAAAAAAGGAAAATCACACCCAAAGCACTGGAAAATTTCCGCGCGCATCTATACGGGCAGGAAAAGAGCAAAAATACTATAACAAAATACATGGGCGACCTGGAAAAGCTGCTGAAATTCGCGGCGGGGCGGAGCCTGGACCGGGAGCTGGTGCTGGAGTACAAGGAATATCTGAAAAACGAAATGGACTACCAGACCACCAGCGTCAATTCCTATCTTGTAGCGGCGAACCAGTTCTTTGAGTTTATGGGGTGGCACGATCTGCGGTTAAGGACATACAAAATCCAGACGGAGACGTTTATGCCGGAAAAGAAGGAGCTGACCAAAGAAGAATACAAGAAGCTGGTAAAGACGGCCGCGGAGACCGGGAAAGTCCGGATCGGCCTGGTCATCCAGACCATCTGCGCCACAGGCATACGGGTAGGCGAGCTGGCCTTTATCACCGTGCAGGCGTTAAAAAACGGCATGGCGTCGATCTATAACAAGGGAAAAGAGCGGAAGATCATGCTGCCCGGAGAACTGCAGAGGAGCCTGCTCTGCTATGTCTATAAAAACGGCATAAAAAGAGGCCCCGTGTTCCAGACGAAAAAGGGAAAGGCGCTGGACCGGAGCTATATCTGGCGGGAGATGAAAAAGCTGTGCCGGGTAGCGGGCGTCGATGCGGACAAGGTATTTCCGCATAATCTGCGGCATCTGTTCGCCCGGACATTCTACAGATTAAATCATGATGTTGTCAAATTGGCGGATATGATGGGGCACAGTAGCATTGAGACGACTAGGATTTATCTGAAAGAACCATATAACGTGTATCGGAAGCAGCTGGAAAAGATGGATCTGTTGGTGGAGATATAAGTAATGGCAGTACACTGCACTGCCCCGCAGTGAGAAAAAACTGTAAATACAGTCTTTTCTCATCGCCCCCGTAGCGTAAGCGCTACGGAATGGGAAAAATCCACATAATTTATATTATATGAACTTCTCCTAGAATCAAGAGAAGTATACCATACATCCGTGGCATATGCAAGTACTAAAATTTTCATATTTCAGCGTTATTTGCGTCCGTTTCATTTTTATAAATGTTTTATGATGGTATAAAATATGTTTCTTTGTAATTCGTAAGTTTGTCTGTTCTGTCTTTTTTTTCGCTTGAAAGGATCTGTTTATTTAACGTTTTTCCGCACGTTGCGGCTCTTTGCCCTCCATAATATAAATTATGTGGACAACTGCCGAATCAAGCGAAAAGGTGCGGTATTCTGTGCAGAAAGGAAGCGGATTCATGTGGTATGTGGTGCAGGCTCTGGGCAGTGAGGACGTCGAAAAGGTGTGTGACAAATGCAGGATTGCCATGCCGGAAGGGGTGGCACGGAAGCTTTTTGTCCCAAAGTACATCTGTCTGAAACACTTTAAGAAGGAATGGCATGAAAAGCTGCTTCCCCTGTTCCCGGATTATTTCTTTCTGGATACGGAACAGCCGGAGGAAGTGCGGGAGCGCTTAAGACCGCTGTCCCGCATCATGAGGCCGGTGTGCGTCGGGGAGGACTTTGTTCCTATTTATCCGGAAGAACAGCAGTTCCTGGAAGAGATGATGGACGGGCGCCATGTCATACGGAAATCGACCGGAAATCTGGTTGACGGAAAGTTAGATATTTACGAGGGGCCGCTCCGCGATGTGCAAAAACACGGCATGATCAAGAAGGTGGACCGGCACCGGAGGCTGGCCGATCTGGAAGTGCGGCTCTTGGGAGAGGCACGGCAGGTCCAGGTCACGCTGGAAATCGTAAAGAAGATCAATACGGCAGCAATCGGCGTGCCAGCTCTGGGAGGGATGGAGAGATGAGGACAATTACAGAAGAGCGCCCCGTAGAAAAGCCGTACAGGGCGGATGCCAGGTATGGGGTTATGGAAGAACGCTCTGGGGAGAAGTCATACAGGACGGATGCCAAATATGGAGCGATGAAGACAATTACAGAAGAACGTCTGGAAAATTTTAAACTGTGGCTTCGAAACGACGTCCGGGCCAACGAGGGGACTGTAAACCAGTACATCGACAAGCTGGGCACGCTGGAAGAATTTCTGGGCGACGGGGAGATCACGAAAGAGTCTCTGGAGGCTTTCAAAAGCTGGCTGGTGGAGGACCGGCACTACAAAAAGAGCAGCGCCAACACGTTCCTCTTTGCCGTCCGGGGATTCTGCCGGGCGATGGAATGGGAGCCGGAGGTCACGGTCACGGCGTACAGCGTGGAACCCACGCTGTTCAATGACGGCGGGCGGTATATTTCCCGCGCCGACTATCAGAAGCTGGTGTCCACGGCGCTGTATCTGGAGGATTACCGGATGGTGATGATGATCCAGACGCTGTGCCATATGGATCTGCGCTTTTCCGAGATGGGACTGCTGACCGTGGAAGCGGTGCGGGAAGGGAAGATTTCCATCACAAGGCGGAAGCATACCAGGGAGATGAAGATTCCGGATTACCTGCAGGAGTCCCTGCTGGCGTACAGCCGCCAGACGGGGATAGAGGAAGGGATCCTGTTCCGGACGCCGGTGGGAAATCCCATCGACCGCTCCAACATGTGGAGAAATCTGAAACAGCTCTGCCGGCTGGCGGGAGTGGATGAGGAGCGGGTCACTCTGCAGAAACTGAAGATGCCGAGGATGCACGATTACTATCCGTTTTATCCCGTGGTGGACTGTTCGATGGAGGATAAGCTGTGAAAATCACTTGGGAAAACCATCTAAAAAAAATGAGAATGACATCTGAGATGAAAATAGAGATGGTATGCGAGTCATGGGGAGGCAGAAGCGGTTATGTGGTATGTGGTGCAGACGATGGCCGGGCAGGAGCAGGACTGCCTTGCCGTGTGCAGGGCCAAAATAGACCCGTCCTTATATAAGGAAATGTTTGTGCCTCTTTACATCGACAAAATGCGTTTTCGGAAGCAGTGGCATGATGTGAAAAAAGTGCTGTTTCCGGGCTACTTTTTCGTGGATACGGAAAATATCCGCGATGTGGCGGAGGAGCTGGCGCGGATCGACCGGTTCACTAAAGTGCTCCGGAATGCTGAGGAAATCGCCCCCATCCGGGACGAAGAACAGAAATTTCTCCAGAGCATGATGAATGAGGAACATATCGTGGAGTGCTCCCAGGGGATGATTATCGGAGACCGGGTGTGCATCACGGAGGGGCCGCTGCGGAACCACTATGGATTTATCCGGAAGGTGGACAGGCACAGGCGGGAAGCCCGGCTGGAGATTAACTTCTTTGGGAGACTGACTCCGGTGAAGGTAGGGCTGCAGATCGTCACGAAGCTGACGGAGGAGCAGTTTGAAAAGCTGAAAAAGGATACGCTGGAGATGTATTCGGAGGTGCTGGGTGAAACTGCAAGGCCGAAAACCGTGAAGATAAAATCGGGCGTGTTTGCTGGGCTGCAAGGGATTCTCTTGTCTAAGAATGAAAAAAAGGATGAGTGGCGTGTGAGGATTGAATTGTTTGAACACCCCACGGAAGTGGTCTTCTCGGGAGAGGAGATCGAGAATGAATAGGAAGTTCCAAAATAAAATCGCCGCTAGGACAGCGCGTTTTGTGGAGGAATGGATATAAAATGACCCGATTCAAGGTGGCTTGCCATGTTGGAATGGCGAAGCTATGTCTTTTTTGTGTATAGATGGTCAATAAAAAGATATAATGAGGCATATTTAATGGACAAGTTTATTAAAAGTGATTTGTATAGATATATGGGAAATACATCCGCTAGTAGTTTTTTAAAAGCATATTTTCGTATTCCTGCTTTTAGATATCAGGTTGCATTTCGCATGGTGAATTCAAGAGGATTAAAGAAAGTATGCGGGGGGGTACTGTGGAAACTCAGAAATAAACAGACCATTCAGCTTCCAAGAAAAACAAAAGTTGGATATGGATTATATATAGGTCATAGCGGACCTATTGTTATAAGTCCAACGGCTGTGATAGGAAATAATGTGAACCTTTCCCAGTTTACGACAATCGGGACAAATAAGGGGGCAGCGGCTCAAATTGGAGACAATGTTTATATAGGACCTGGTGTATGTATTGTTGAGAATGTAAAAATAGGAAATAACGTTACAATCGGCGCTGGAAGCGTGGTTACAAAGGACATCCCGGAAAATGCAACAGCAGTGGGAAATTACGCAAAGGTTATAAATTTTGATAATCCAGAGAGATTTATAGGAAATAAGTGGAATGATTTATAACAGTGATTAGAAAAATCACATAAGAAACAAAGCTATGTTTTGTTGAAAGGAAATTGGTTAGATGAAAAAAGTAATGCTGGTCTTTGGAACAAGGCCGGAAGCAATTAAAATATGTCCGCTTGTAAATGAACTAAAGACAAGAAGCAGTATTCAGACAGTGGTCTGCGTGACTGCGCAGCACAGGCAGATGCTGGACCAGGTGCTGGAGACATTCGGAGTTGTACCGGATTACGATCTGAATATCATGAAAGAAAGGCAGACACTTTTCGATATTACAACCAATATTTTATGTGGAATCAGGGAAGTGCTTGAGAAGGAGAAACCGGATGTGGTTCTTGTGCATGGTGATACATCAACTACATTTGTTACGGCGCTGGCCTGTTTTTATCTGCAGATTCCTGTGGGGCACGTTGAGGCGGGACTCCGTACATATAACATTTACAGCCCCTATCCGGAGGAGTTCAATCGACAGGCTGTCGGCATTATATCCCAGTACAATTTTGCGCCGACGGAGCTTGCGGCGGAACATCTGATTAAAGAAGGGAAAAATCCAGAAACAATTTATATCACGGGCAATACAGTGATTGACGCCATGCAGCATACAGTAAAGGGCGATTACAAGCATCCCGAACTGGACTGGGTGGGGGATGGAAAGCTTATTTTTATCACGGCCCACCGCAGGGAAAATCTCGGAGAGCCCATGCACCATATGTTTCGCGCCATCCGTCGGGTTCTGGATGAACATCCGGAGTGCAGGGCGGTCTATCCGATTCATATGAATCCTGCCGTGCGGCAGGCGGCGGATGAGGAGCTGGGCGGATGCGAACAGATTCACATTATAGAGCCGATTGAGGTTTTTGACTGCCACAATTTTGAGACAAGGGCCTTTCTGTGCCTGACCGATTCCGGCGGGATTCAGGAAGAATGTCCGTCTTATGGGGTGCCGGTGCTTGTGATGAGGGATACGACGGAGAGGCCAGAAGGCGTGGATGCCGGGACGTTGCGGCTGGTCGGCACAGATGAAGAAGATATCTATCGGAATTTCAAAGAACTTTTGGAAGATAAAGATGCTTATGAGGCGATGAGCCATGCATGCAATCCTTATGGGGACGGGCGTGCATGCAAGCGGATTGCGGATATTTTGGAGACGGGCAAATATGAGCCTTGGTTAGTTGAAAAATAATCCCATAGAGGTGAGAATCATTATGCAGAATAACAGATACCCGATTTTAAATACTTATGTAAATGCCGTTTCTATGGAGGAAACAATCGCTGAGGTAGAAAAAATCATAAAATCAGGCGTCCCGACTCAGCACGTTGTTATCAATGCCTTGAAGATAAACCTGATGAATGAAGATCCTGAATTAAGGACGATAGTAAACTCATGTCCGTTGATAAATGCGGACGGAGCTTCTATTTTATGGGCGGCAAAAAAGCTGGGAGTTCCTCTGAAGGAACGGGTAGCTGGCATTGATCTGTTTTTAAAACTTGTGAAAGTTGCTGCTGATAAAGGATATAAAATATATCTTTTTGGAGCCAAGGAAGAAGTAGTGCAGAAAGTTAAGAACATTTTTTTAGAACAGTATCCATCGTTAAAAATTGTAGGTGTACGGAACGGTTATTTCAAAGAAGAAGATGAATCTGAGATAGTTTCAGATATGGTTGCGTCCGGCGCCGATATGATGTTTGTTGCTTTTTCCAGTCCCAAAAAAGAATATTGGATTAATAAGTATTTAAATGAGGTTCATATCCCATTTGTTATGGGCGTAGGAGGCAGCTTTGATGTTGTAGCTGGCGTGACAGACAGAGCACCAAAGTGGATGCAGAACCACGGCTTAGAATGGTTTTATAGATTTATACAAGAGCCGCGGCGGCTATGGAATAGGTATATAATAGGGAATTGGAAGTTTGTACTCTATACATACAAAACCAAACGGATGAAGAAAACTCAAATAAGTGTAGGATCATGAGGATAAATGCCAGTTAGGGTTTAAGCATACGGCGTATTGAAGCGTTAATTACAGGAGGAATTACAAAATGGTAAATGTAATCGGACTTGGCTATATCGGACTTCCCACAGCGCTGATGATGGCTGCCCACGGCGTGGAAGTCGTCGGTACAGATTACAACAAAAAATTGGTGGATACTCTTAATGCGGGAAAAACTACCTTTAAAGAAAATGGCATAGATGAGCTTTTTGCGGAAGCGGTAAAGAACGGAATCAAGTTCACCACGGAGTATCAGATTACTGAAACATATATTATTTCGGTTCCTACTCCTTATGATAAGTTCAGCAAAAAGGTGGATGCCTGCTATGTGATAGCGGCCGTGGAAAATGTGCTGGATGTTTGCCCGAAGGGCGCGACAGTTGTTATAGAATCTACGGTATCACCGGGAACCATCGATAAATTTGTCCGTCCTGCCATAGAAGCAAAAGGATTCAAGATTGGAAATGACATCCATCTTGTTCATGCGCCTGAACGCATTATCCCGGGCAATATGGTCTACGAGCTTCTGCACAATAACCGCACTATTGGCGCGGACGAGCAGGAAATCGGCGAGAAGATCAAGAGCCTCTATGCCTCCTTCTGTCAGGGAGAAATTGTGGTTACGGATATCCGAACAGCAGAAATGACAAAAGTTGTTGAAAATACATTCCGGGCTGTCAATATAGCCTTTGCAAATGAGCTTGCGAAGATTTGTCGTCACGATAACATGGATGTGTATGAAATTATCAAAATCTGCAATATGCATCCCCGCGTGAATATACTCCAACCTGGCCCCGGCGTAGGAGGCCACTGCATCAGCGTTGATCCTTGGTTCCTGGTTGGCGATTATCCGAGCCTTGCCAAAGTTATAGATGAATCAATGAAAACAAATGATGGCATGCCGGATTTTGTGCTGAACCGCATTTACGAGATCATGAAGGAGAAAGGAATTACAGATGCGGGAAGAGTGGGGCTTTATGGCCTTACATACAAAGAAAATGTAGACGATATGAGAGAGTCGCCGACCTTGCAGCTTTTGGCGTCTCAGCGGCATCATCTAGCCGCGCCGCTTCTCTGCTATGATCCATATATTCAGAATGACGTTGTGCCAAATCAGGTGCATGATCTGGATGAATTTCTTGGCCGGTGTGATGTCGTGGTCATTATGGTTAAGCATGATGAGATTAGGAATAATGTGGAAAAATTGAAAGATAAAGTTGTGCTGGATTGTCAGAACATTATTGATTTGCAGGGGGTATATCATATATAGATGAATATAAAGAAATATTTGGGATGGATCCTTTATACGTTTTGTGGGGGGGGTACTGCCACACGGGGGTTATAAGCAATTTCCGCTTTCGCAGAGCATAAGACGGTTGTCCGGTAAATTGCTTTTTGATTACTGCGGAAAAGGAGTCAACATTGGACGGAGAATACGGTGTTCAAGAAATATTTCACTTGGAAATGGGTCAGGCATAGGCGATTATTCTTATATATCAGGTGAGGTATGTATCGGAAATCATGTAATGATAGCGCCAAGATGTGTGTTTATTGCAATGAACCACAGATTTTCATCAGAATATCCATTTCAAGAAATAGAGGGCGAAAAAAAGAAAATTGAGATTGGTGATAATGTTTGGATTGGCTATGGAGCAATGATATTGGCTGGAGTTAAGGTTGGTGACGGCAGTATTATTGCGGCGGGCTCTGTAGTGACTAAAGATATAGAGCCTTATAGTGTTGTGGGTGGTGTGCCGGCAAAGTTGATTAAAAAAAGGACACGGACAGATGACTGAACTGGTTAGAACTAATGGAAGGGTCATTTGCATAGAAATAGCAGATAGGGAAGAAGGCTTTTATAATGAAAATACTGCATATAGGTCCTGACTTATCTAAGTCTAGAGGCGGCATGGTTTCAGTAATCAGTGAAATTATAGAGGATACTCATTTAAACGAAAAATTTCATATGGATATATATAGCTCATATATCAGCGGCATTTTTTTTGTGCGTTTATTTTATTCCATGTTTTCTTTTTTAAAATTTTACTTTTCTAAACAAAAGTATGATATATATCATATTCATGCAGCATCGCGAGGAAGCATTTTTAGAAAGGGCTTGTATGTCAGGACAGCTAAAAAGTGGGGAAAGAAAGTCATTCTTCATATACATTCCGGCATTTTTATTGATTATTATAAGAATCTTACGGATAAAAGAAAAGCATTAGTTAAGAACATACTGGAGATGTCTGATCAAGTGATTGTTCTGTCTGAAGGATGGAAAAGGGCATTTGTTAAAGAATTTGGATTAAGAAATTGTCAAGTTTTGAGAAATTGTGTTGATTTAGATAAATTTGAAGGCGCGGTTTCGGATCCGAAATTACATAATCATTCTTTTGGCGTACTTGCAAAAATTGGACCAGAAAAAGGAATTTATGATTTAATTGATGCGACTGAATTAGCTAAAAAGAAAATACCGGATATTAAAATCTTTCTGGCAGGTGAGGGGGAAACAGATAATGTAAAGAATTTGGCCCGCAGGAAGAATCTAGAAGATAACATTCATGTAGTTGGCTGGGTGGATTTTGAGAAAAAGATAGCATTATTGAAAAAAGTAGCAACAGTTGTTTTGCCTTCTTATAGTGAAGGACTGCCAATGGCTATATTGGAAGGCATGGCTTGTGGTAAAGCAATTATCAGTACTTTTGTTGGAGCGATTCCAGAAGTTGTGGGTGATACGAATGGTACTCTAATTTCACCAGGAGACGTGAAGGCTCTGTCCGATGCCTTGATTGAATATGCCACGAATCCAGATAAGTTGGAAAGAGTATCCATAGAAAATATTAGCAAGATAAGAGATGAATATAGCATTGAAAAAAGGAATCAGATATTGAGTGGATATTATGAGCAGGTAGCATTGTTGTAATATGATTGAGAGGGAAAAATAAAAATGCCGGGTTTTTATGTTAGCAATACAGCATTGAATATAGAATTAAAAGATAGGTATCCCGAATACTGTATAGAAGAAGATATATTGAACGAGAAAATGACAGTAAAAAGAAGCACTCTCAATAAGTTCCTAGACGACAAGGCGTTTGATTGGGATGGAAATTATTTAATTGTTACAGAAGGTTATCTGTTGAATAAAGCAGAACTGTTTCAAATCTATAAAGTAAGTACAGTTGCTGATTTGGCTCGGGAGATGTATAGGCAAAAGGGGGAGACTTTTTTTGAGGCCTTTAGAGGATCATTTTCTGGAGTATTTTATGATAATACACTAGACAAATGGCTCATATATACAAATCATACAGGTGAAAATCCTGTTTTTTACACATTGTTTGATTCTGAGTTTTATGCCGGATCTCAGGTAGTATATTTGTTAGAGGCCTTGAAGAAAACAAATTACAAGCTTCATTTGGATGAGGACGCTGCATATCAAATGCTTACATTTGGATTTATGGAGCGGGACAATACTTATGCTCAGGAGATACGCCGTCTGCGCGGAGGAACATATCTGCGAGTGGAACATGGAAAAGCAGAAATTAAAGAATACCATATGTTTCATAAACATCCGGAGCGCTTTGAGGGCAAATCTGTAGATGAAATTATTGACGAGCTTGATTCTGCGTTCAGAAAAGCGGTTGAATTGGAGTATAAAAAGGATGAGGAATACGGATACCACCATCTTGCTGATATGAGCGGTGGGCTTGATTCGCGTATGAGCGCATGGGTCGCTCATGAGATGAAATCACGACATCTTCAGCTTCTTACATATTGTAAAGCAAATTATTTGGATGAGCTGATTGCAAAGCAAATTGCTCAATATTGGAAAGATGAGATACTTGTGAAGCCTTTGGATGACCTGTCGTTTATATATGACATAGATGATATCGTAAGAATGAATGCCGGATTGTCATTTTATATTGGTATAACCGGCGGAAAACGTATGCTCGGCAATTTCAGGACTGAGAATTATGGCTTGGAACACACGGGGATGATTGGAGACGTTGTAATAGGCTCCTTTTATAAAGATGAAAAAGAAGCGGTCGCCATTAAGAAAACAGGAAGATATTCTGAAAAACTTGCTCACCGTCTAAAAGAATCAGATAGCTTCAAAAGTATATTTGAAGATCATGAGATATATTTGATATATACTCGTGCTATACAAGGGGCAGCAATTACTTCGTTAATACGAAATAATTATACTGAAATGGCATCACCGTTTATGAATACTGATTTTCTACAGCTTTGTTTAGACATTCCTGTGAAATTGAGAATCGACCATTACTTATACAAGAAATGGATACTCTCTAAATATCCGGAGGCGGCAAAATATAAGTGGGAAAAAACTAATGCAAGGATTAGTGCCCCTAATATTATTTGTAAAATAAAACACATAATAAACAGGGGACCTAATTATTTGCTTAGAAAAATCGGCAAACAGAATATTTTAGCCGCAGGTATGAATCCGGTTGATTATTGGTTGCAACGAGATGAACGGGCTAAAAGATTTTGGGACGAGTATTTCAATAAAAACTTTCCTCATTTGCAAGAACATGCGACCAAGCAGTTGTATTCTGATGTTCAAGAATTATATTTAACAGGAAATGCAAATGAAAAGGCTATGGCGCTTACTGTGTTAAGTGCAGCGAAACTTTATTTTTAAGCAATTTTCACATTGAATATCTGCAATATGGAAAGGAAATTAAAATGCGAAGTCTAATTAGATATGCTGGAGCATTATTTTATCTTCCCAGAAATATTTGGCTCCTTAAAGAAATGACAAAACAACAGGGCGTTAATTCTTGCGTTGGACTGGCTTATCGTATTCGTATGCGTTTATATGGAAGTTGGATTGATCCATATGCAGTCTTTCATGGAATGCCATGCTTTCCTCATGGACTGGCTGGAATTTTTATTGCGGGGGGGTAGTTGTCGGTAAAGATTGTGTAATATTCCAACAGGTAACGATAGGTAGTAATTTGCTTAACAATACATCGAAACAAGGCATTCCTCATTTGGGTAATGCGTGCTATATAGGCGCTGGTGCCAAAATTATAGGTAGTGTTGAGGTGGGCGATTCTTGTCGTATAGGTGCAAATACTACCGTATATGAAAATGTGCCTGCAAATTCTACTGTTGTTAATGCTGGAGGAATGAGAATTATTTCCCATGTTTCACTGCTAGACAATCGATTCTATAGAACAAATCAGAATGGGGAAAAAGAATACTTTATAAATGGTAGCTATAGAATCGATGGTAAGAAATTGTAATTGAGGTGAGTATGCGATGAACAAAATCAGGGTATTGGATTTGCTAGAGACGGGTGGAGTTGGCGGGATGGAGACCCTATGTTTAAATTCAGCTCAATATACAGCCCATGACCATACATATCTTTTCTTGTGGAATGGTGGGAAAATATCTGATGAAATGATTGCCAGGGGATATAAAGTTGAAATATGGAACACGTCTGTAAAAAAATATTTAAAAGACTGCATAAGAATTGCGATGAAGTGCCGCAATGAAAAAATTGATGCAGTTATATGCCATGGACGAAATCCTATGATAGCTCTGTGTGCGGTGATGATACATTTGCTTAGCAGTCATACACGTATATTAGGGTATGTCCATTCATCTCCAGAGGATTGGACTAAAAAAACAATTATTAGTTCTCGGATAATCTTTAGATTAGCGCAAACAGTTATTTGTATTTCAGATAGTGTCTTAAATAGCGTAAAAAAATATTTTGGATACAGTGATAAATTGGTACGCATTTATAATGGTGTTGAAATTTCAAAGTTTCAGCAAAAAGAAGATGATAAAAGACCAGGCAACAGAATTGTTTATGTGGGGAGACTGACAGAGAAAAAAGGAGTGCAAATTATTTTAAGTGCATTATCCATAGTAGAAGTCAGTTTTCATTTGGATATTGTGGGCGATGGTGAATATAGATTACAACTAGAGAAAATGGCAAAAAATCTTGGACTTGATGCTAATGTTACATTTCATGGAAATCAATTAGATGTTCAGTCTTTTTTATCAAAAGCAGACATATTTATTCACGTTCCTGTTTTGGAGGAGGGATTTGGTCTAACGGTTGTAGAGGCAATGGCTGCGGGCTTGCTTTGTATATGCTCAAAAAGTGGAGCTTTGCCAGAAATTATAGAGGATGGTGTGACGGGATATCTGGTTGAAAAGAATAATCCAGAAGAATTGGCACATATTATTCAGATATTAATAGAAGATTACTATAGTGACGAAAACAAAAGAATTAGGGCTAATGCAGTAAAAATTGCCAGGAAATACTCTATTGAAAGTTATTCAGTCCAAATTGATAAGTTATCAAGCAAATTGGGGGGGTAGAACTAATTTATATCGGTAGACTCGAGAAAGTAAAGGGCGTACAGAATATACTCAAATTACTAGCTGAAATAGAAGATATCTCATACATATTTAGAATAGTTGGCGAAGGAAGTTATAGACAGGAGTTGGAAAAGCTGACCTCTGAGCTGGGAATTGGAGATAAAGTAGAATTTTTAGGAATGCGTAGAGATGTTCCAGAGCTTCTCTGGCAATCAGATGTATTTGTTCATTTGCCAGAATGGCAGGAAGGTTTTGGGATAACTGTTATTGAGGCGATGGCTGCTGGTTTGATTTGTATTGTAAATGACCACGGGGCTTTGCCGGAGATAATACAAGATAATGTTAATGGATTTGTCATAAGGAAGGATATATATATATTTAAGAAAGTGTTGTGTGAATTAGCAGATTCAAAAAGAAAAAAGGAATCTTGCATTGATAATGTTCGTGAAAAAGCTAGAGAAAGAGCAGAAGATTTTAGCATTGAGAGGTATGTAAAAGAACTTGAAATGCTGCTCGAAGCTTAAAAAAAGAAGATATTTGTCAGATTGGCTTAAATATATATTGCGAAAGGGAGATTGAATATATGGCATATCAGGCTCTGTATATAACGGCAAACGTGTTTCCTTTGAATTATGGAGGGACAATGGGGACTTTTTCGATGTATAAAAGAATATCTGCAGTCATTAGGACCCAAATGTTTTCTTTGATTGCAGAAGAGCTGTTGAATGAGGGTCAGGAATTTGCAGAAAAAAATAATATCCGTTTTTTTCCGAATCAACTAAAAATTAATCTTGATTATTACATAAAAAAAGTTAAAATAAGCCGTCCGATAAACAAAGAAATGCTGAATGAAATTATCACCGAATTGAGGAAGGGCGACTGTAAATTTATCATTTTTGATTTTGGAACAAGGGAGTATTTCTTTATCATTGCTTCAATGTTTCCTAATATAAAGAAAATTTATATTTCTAACAATACGGAGTACTTAAATATATCGGCTATGTTAGCGGAAAATAACAGGATTAAGAATAAAATAGTTTTTAATCCCTTAATTAATAAAGTGAGAGGCAATATTTATAAAAACGATGAGAGAAAGTGTTGTGTGAAAGCAGATAAAATCCTGAGCGTAAGTATTCAGGATATACGCAATCTTGCCAATGAATTCGGTCTTGATCAGAATAAATTTGTTTTTTGCAAACCATTAATTCAATTTGACAAGGTAAAAGAGCAAAAGGATATAATACAGTTTCACAAAAGACTATTAATTGTCGGCTCTATGTCATGGACATTCAACGTGGAAGGCATTTTATGGTTTGTAGCAAATGTATTTGAACGGCTAATTCAACTTGATTCTGAGTATGTGCTCTATCTTGTTGGGCGTGATCCATCTCCGGAGATAATGTTGCTTGCAGAAAAATACAAGGGACACATTGTGGTAACGGGGACTGTAGAGGACATTGATGAATATTACAGGATGTGTGATATATGTATTATTCCTATATTTACGGGAACAGGTGTGAAAATAAAATTACTTGAAGCTCTTGGAAAGGGAATACCGATTATATGCCATAGTTTTTCTGCAATGGGATATAGCAATGTAGAAAAAGCAATTATAATTGCTGATTCTCCAAACGAGTATATTGATGCAATTATCCGATTGCAAAATTCTATAGAGGAGAGAGTTCAGTTGTACTCGAGACTGACAGAGTATTATCAAGGCTATATGTCAGACGATTCGGTTCTTCATGACGCATTAATGCTGCTTACGAATAATTGAATTTGGAATTGTAAAAAAAGAAAGAGATATCAAATGATTATTACAAAGACGCCATTCCGCATGTCTTTTTTTGGTGGCGGAACCGATATGGAAGATTATTTCAGGGAGAACGGCGGCGCTGTTCTCTCGACGACTTTTGATAAATATTGCTATGTCACAGTGCGGCATCTGCCACGTTTTTTTGATTATAAGACGCACTTAACATATTCAAAGATAGAGTACGTGAATGATACCGATGAAATAAGCCATCCGGCTATCCGCAATGCCATGAAGATGCTGGACATGCAGGAGATACGCCTGACTTATGAAGCGGATCTTCCAGCTCGGTCGGGACTGGGAACCAGTAGTTCCTTTGCGGTCGGTATGCTGAATGCTTTTTACGCATTAAAAGGGAAATATGCAGATAAGAAAAAATTGGCGGACGACGCCATTTACCTGGAGCGGAAACTTTGCGAGGAGGCGGGCGGCTGGCAGGATCAGATCGCCGCTTCTTTCGGAGGACTAAATCGGATTGAGTTTGGAGAGGATGGCTATGAGGTGCATCCTGTCATTATCTCGCCAGAGAGAAAGAAGACGCTGAATGAAAATCTTCTGATGTTCTTTACCGGCTTTACCCGATTTTCATCTGAAATTCAGAAAGAGAATGCAGCGGACAGACGAGATAAGAAGGCTCAGTTGAAAGAGATGTACGGTCTGGTGGGAGAGGCTGAAAAGGTGCTCACGGATTCACATGGAGACCTGGATGAGTTTGGGCGCCTGCTGGATCATACATGGAAACTGAAACGGCAGACCGGATCGGCTGTCACAACGGAGGGCATTGATGGCTTGTATGCCAAGGGCATGGAAGCGGGAGCTTTAGGAGGAAAACTGCTGGGAGCAGGTGGAGGCGGCTTCCTCGTATTTTATGTGCAGCCGGAATATCGGGAAAATGTAATGAGTGCGATGAAGGATTTGCTCTATGTGCCCTTTGACTTTGAAAATGAGGGGACAAGAGTAATTCATTATACACCAGAGAGTTATGAATTGCCACAGAATATGTTGTGATGTGCTATTGATAGTAGAAACAGACGGGCGAGTTAAAAACAGCAGGTGAGAAGATTATGAATTATAACAGTTTGGACAACAAAATGCAGAAACATATAGACATTCTGATATCCCGGTATCCGGTTCTGGAATCCGTCCGGGAGGAAATCGTACAAGGATACCTTGTCATGAAGGATTGCTATGAGCATGATGGCAAGCTGCTCATTGCCGGGAATGGAGGTTCTGCGGCTGACAGCGAGCACATAGCCGGGGAACTGATGAAGCGGTTTAAAAGTCCTCGCCCTGTCACGCCGGAGTTTGCCGAGAGACTGAAATTCATCGATCCGGTACGGGGCGAAAATCTGGCAAAGAATTTGGAGCGGGGGCTGATGGCGATTCCGCTGGTGGCCCATGAAGCACTGACCACAGCTTATATCAATGATGTGGACGGTTTGGGCGTGTTTGCACAGCAGCTATTCGGATTTGGACGGCCGGGAGATGTGTTTCTCGGGATATCGACATCCGGAAACAGCAAAAACGTCATGTCGGCCACGGTGGTTGCTCGGGCGATTGGAATGAAGATTATCGGACTGACAGGGCGGGATGGAGGCGAGCTAGCCGAGGTAGCAGATGTGGCGGTGAAAGTACCTGAGACAGAGACCTATATGATACAAGAACTGCATCTGCCGGTGTATCACTGCTGGTGTCTGATGCTGGAGGAGAGTTTTTTTGAAATAAACTAAGGCCGTTTATGTGTTTGGATTGAAGGACTTGTCTATAAAATTAGGATTGTCAGAATAAGAGTGGATGTTAAATGAAGAAAGTTAATATTTCAAAAGTAATATTATATGGGATTTATCTTGTATTGGCAGCAAATTTGGAAATTTTCAAGGTGTTTGGTGAGGGGTTCTTTTTGGGAAATATTAATCGTTACGTAATACTTTCAGTGTTATTTTCCATTTTTGTGATTGCAATAGTATTAGCATATAAGAAAAAAATTCCGCTATTTATATGGTTACTGATTTTCCCAATTGTGGTCAGAATGTCAATTGCGGTTTACTATGTTAATGTACGTGGATTTGAAAGATATAACGCCTTGCAATATTGTATGTGTTATTACTGCATAATGCTGGCTGTTCCGATTTACTACTTGTTGAGGTATCAGGTGATAACTTTAAGAAAACTGATGGATGTCAGCATCAAGTTACTTTTTGTTTCATTTTTCTTAAAGTCATTTGTAAGCATATTCAATTTTATGACAGGAAAGATTATTTTTCCGGCTTTTATATGGAACGACACGTGGTATAGATATGGATTTTTGAGACTACAGCCTCCGGCTTTGGCGAATATATCAATAGTGATGGGTATGTTTATGTATTACACCGAAGAGAAGAAATCCAAAAGATTACAGTATTTGCTCTGTGTACTGGTTACGCTGTTATATAGTGCAATTATTCATGCTTCTCGTTTTACATTGCTTTGGCAATTGGCAGTTCTTATATATATGGTAATGATTAAGAGGAATAGTCCTTTTAAAAGAATTTGTCTGGTCACGTTGATCATTGTAGTCATCTGTTATTTTGTATCAACGGGTACGATAGGGGAGTTTTTGGATACTTTTAATACAACGAACAAAACTTATGGGGGAAGCACATTCGTTAGATTTACGGCTATTGGTTATTATATGCAAAGATTTTTTGAGGATCCGTTTATGGGAACGGGAATATTAGGTTATGCTTATTCGCTTGAACATAATATAATGTCAGGCGGAATGTTGGTGGGTGATCTAACGGATATAGGATACCTATATTCTGTTGTGCAATTTGGAATAATAATGATAATAATGGGAGTTTTGATGATTTTTAGAATCTTGCAGGTTGGTTTTAAAGCAAGAAAAATGAAGCAGGATTCCTATTGTATATTACTATGGGGAATAGCTGCATGCCTTGTGCTGGGGAATATTTCAATTGATATGTATATGCTGTATGCAATATCGGTGCCGTTGGTTATAGCGGTCACAGAATATGTTAACTATGAATTATTGACAATGAAACGGGAAACCGTCCTGAATTATACTGAACCAAGGGAGGAAAAGGCATGAAGAAAGCTGCTATTGACGGAAGAAATCATTTTGCGAGAACTCTTTTTGGTGCAAATCTTTATGTATGGAAAAAATTAATCGGTATATGTGGTGGTGATTCAACTAATTTTTTAATGCGTGAAAGTTGTAGAAGATTGGAAAACAATGATTATAGTATTTCATATCGTTTAAAGCCCAAACGATGCGAACAGATGAGTATATTTCGACAAGGAAAGAATTATAAAAATCTTGCGATTGTACTGCAAGGTCCTATACGTTGCGAGGAGCATTATACGGTTGAAACAGTAAGATATTATCGGACATTGTATCCAGATGCGATTATTATTGTGTCAACATGGGATACAGAGAATGAACAAGAATTAGATAGAATAAAAGCTGAAGATGCTGTGATTCAGTTGTCACATATGCCTTCGGAAGCAGGTCATTTAAATATCAATTATCAAATAGTAAACACAAGAGCTGGTGTCGAAAAAGCGGCTGAACTTGGAGCTTTGTATATTTGTAAATGCCGCACGGATCAGCGGATTTACAGGCCATATATATTTGATTCTTTAATCAACTTAATGAATGCTTATCCTTCTCAAAAAAGTAATTTTCAGAATAAAAGGTTGGTTACGCTTTCAATGAATTATGGCAATATGTTTTATCCGTATTTTATTAGTGATTTCTTTTATTTTGGTACTGCTGAGGAAATGATGCGTCTATTCTGTATTGATATTGATGATAGAGATCAGTTCAGTATGCCATCTCATTCTACGCGGAAAGATTTTGCGAAAGCTGAATATGCTCCAGAGGTTTTTCTAATAAAAAAATATTTGAAAAGTTTGGGCTGTTCGTGCGAGGATACTGTGGAGGCATATTGGAATGCAGTGCGCAAGTATCTTATATGTGTTGATATAAAAATGATAGATTTAGATTGGCCCAAGTATGAATTTCATTTTGCCGATCATGTTATGAGTGGTACCTTTTTTGGTGATGATAATGAACTGAAATTGAAGACAGCAAATCTTGATTTTGTTAATTGGATTAATTTGTATAGTGGAGCGCTGAAGTATGCACCGGAATATGAACAGTATGCGGATGTACTATTTAATTAAGGAGAAATAACATGATGAAATATAAAGTAATAATTCCGTCCGCAAAAATTGTACCCGAGGAATTACAAAGAATAGGGAAACTGCCGCCAGTTATATATCCCATAAATCAAAGAATTGTATTTGATTATTTATATGAGAATTATTCTGGACAGTGCGATTCAATGGATATTATCTGTTATGAAAAAGCAGATAAGGTTAGACAACGGTTGGCTAAATACTTGGACAAGAATGTAAATGTTATAATGCTGCCAGAATTGAAAGATTTAGGTTATACTATTTATTATGCTTTGGAAAATGTTAAAGAGCCTGTTATTATAAATTTTGCTGATACAATAATTATGGATCATTTAACAGAATCTGATTCATTTTACTATAAAGAGGATTATGTTTCTGAAACATGGACTTACTTTGACGAAAATAATGGCGTCATAACAGATGTCTATGATAAAAAAACAACTTCGGATTCTCAGAAAAAGAAATTGTTTGTCGGAGTGTTCAATATTTCGGACACCATGTGCTTTAGAAAATGTCTTGAAGTCGCATTACGGGCGAATGAATGTTATATGAATACTTTTTATTATGCCCTAAAATTGTATAGCAAACAATACCCGTTGAAAGCAGTTATGACTGAACAGTGGATGGATATTGGTCATGCGGAGACATATAGCAATACAAATTTGGAGGTCAAGGAGAGAGAGTTTAACCATATTTCAATCGACCGAAATAGAGGAATATTAACAAAGACGAGTGAAAATAAAGACAAGTTTATCGGGGAGATAAAATGGTACTTGAAAATACCTAGTGAAATTGAATATGTAAGACCCAGAATATTCAACTATTCAGTTGAATATGAATCTCCATGCGTTTCAATGGAATACTACGCATACCACACAATTCATGAGCTTTTTTTGAATAGTGATCTGAACCGTCAACAATGGAGTGACATTTTTACACGAATACGATTTGTATTTAATGATTTTAAACGATTTAAAGTGCAAGGCGCCAACATTTTGACATCGCTAGATGAAATGTATTTAAAGAAAACATTTCAACGATTTACTGAGATACACAAAGATAAAAGATTTGGCCGTTTTTTTGAAGAGTCATTTCAAATTAATGAAAAAAAATATTATTCGTTAAGCAGGATTGAAAAAATATTGAAGGAAATTGTACCACAAATGCTTTATGATATTAAATCATTTAGTATTATTCATGGTGATTTATGCTTTGCCAACATTATGATAGACAATAATTTTTCATTTATAAAGCTTATTGATCCTCGTGGTCGATTTGGAGCGTATGATATATACGGAGATGCAAGGTATGAATTGGCGAAGTTATTTCACAGTATTGATGGAAAGTATGATTATATTATCAAAGATATGTTTGATATTCAATATGATTTAGAAAAACGGACCATTCATTTTACAATTCTGGAAAGAGAGAGAGAATTTGATATATATCAACTATTTTTAGATGTTTTTAAATCAGAGATCGGAGAAGATTTAAAAAAAATAGAATTGATAGAAGCACTATTATTTTTGACAATGATTCCCTTGCATGGTGAAAAATTGGAACATCAATTAGCTATGCTTGGCGTGGGGATTGAAATTTTAAACCGTGTTGTAGATATTCAGGAGAATGGAGTAGGAGAAAATGTTAGGTGAATATTGCTTTGTATTTGACATTGATGGAACATTGTGTCCGATTAAGAATAAAGAAGAAAGATATGAGGACCTGATTCCATATGATAACATGGTTAAAAAAATGAGATATTATAAAGAAAAGGGAGCTAAAATAGTATTGTTTACATCCAGAAATATGAATTCCTATCAAGGGAACATAGGTGTTATCAATAAAAAAACGGCGCGGATTCTGCTTGACTGGCTTGATAAGTGGGATATACCGTATGATGAAATCATTTATGGAAAACCATGGCCGGGGCATAAAGGATTCTATGTGGATGACAGGACTGTCAGGCCTGATGAGTTTTTGAATTACAGTGTTAAAGAACTTGACCAGATATGTAATAAATCAAAAGAAAATCAGAAAAGAGGGATTTAAAATGACAATAATAGTTACAATGGCCGGTCTTGGCACAAGATTCAGAGAAGTCGGGTATCATTGTCCGAAATATATGATAGAAGCAAAGGGAAAAACGCTTTTTGAGTGGTCAATGGACAGTCTCATAGGATATAACAAAAATGTTTCCAAATATGTATTTGTGGTTCGAAGAGAAGACGACAGTAATAAGTTTATTCATGAGCATATGTCCAAGTATGGTATTTCAAATATTGAAATCATTGAGATAGATTATATGACCGATGGACAGGCAACTACCTGCATGCTGGCTATTCCTTATTGCAATCCTGATGAAGAAATGCTGGTTTATAATATAGATACTTATGTAGAACCATATGAAATGAAGTATGAGGACATTTCGGGAGACGGACACATGCCTTGTTTTCATGCTGAGGGAAATCACTGGAGCTTTGCAAAACTGGACAAAATTGGAAACGTGATTGAAGTTAGAGAAAAAGAACGAATTTCAGATAATTGTACGCTTGGAGCGTATTATTTCAAATCGGCGGATATGTATAAAAAAATATATGAGGAATACTACGCTGACAGTAGTAAAATGGAAATGAATGAAAAATATATAGCACCGTTGTATAATTACATGATCGGAAAAGGCATGAAGGTTACTATCAGTATTGTTGATGCACAGAAAGTTCATGTTTTGGGGACACCGGAAGAATTAGAATATTTTTTGAAGGATGAGATACGAAATGAAATCGATTAAAAATGCTCTAAAATGGAAAGTGAAAAGTGTATTGAGGGATATCAAACTGATTATTTCGGATTTCTGGCAAAATACTTTGGCAGGTAGTTATTTGTTTCCGTGGTCTTTACGACCGGCATTTTATCGAATGGCTGGGAATAAAATTGGGAAAAAGGTGAGATTATCTCCCCATATTTTCCTTGGACCTGGAAAAGGGAAATTACATGTGGGGGGGTACTCCTTTGTTAATTATAATTGTTTTTTTGATTTGGGCGATGATATTTACATTGGGGAAAACTGCAATATTGCCATGAATGTTAAATTTATTAACGGAACCCATGAAATAGGCAATCAAAATAGGCGTGCAGGTGCCGGAATCACAGGAAAGATTTGGGTTGGTTCGGGGACATGGATTGGCGCAGATACGTTAATATTGCCGGGTGTGAAAATAGGAACGGGCGTCATTGTTGGCGCTGGCTCGCTTGTAACATCCGACCTGGCTGATAACGGCATTTACATTGGGCGTCCTGCACGATTGTATAAATTGCTGGAATGAAGTGTTTTTTGATTTTCTGCATGAAAAGGCGTATGAGTAAAATGAAATCTAATTATCTAAAAGAAATGTATAGAGACAAACTTGGTTCGACATCAGCACCGGTAAAAGCTGCATTTTGGTTTACATTATGCAATTTTATTCAACGTGGGATAAGCATGATTTCGACTCCCATTTTCACACGACAGTTATCAACATATGAATACGGAGTTTTTAGTACATATTCATCCTGGGAAATTCTTTTGGCGATGATAGTAACGTTAAGCATCCCTAAGGCAATGATGAATTTATATATAAAATACGAGGATCGTGAAAGCGTGCTTTCCTCGATATGCGGTCTTGAACTTGTATTGACAGGTATATGGCTGATAGTCGGAATTATGTTTGGCAAACAAATTGGTGTTTTGCTTGGATTATCTCCTGCATTAGTTTGCTGTTTGTTTTTAAATTTTATGTTTTCTGTTCCGGTTCAATGTTGGTCCTTTCATAAAAGATATGATTATGATTACAAGCCTCTTGTTGCCGTAACGCTTTTTCTTGCAATAGGTTCAGTTCTTTTCAGTGTTTTGGCAGTATTTTTTGTTCGACCAACAGCAGAAATGAGAGCGATTGCGTCTGTTGTCGTTACAATTGTATTAGGCATGTTCCTGTATTGCTCTATTTTTCGGCATAAGAAAAAATTTTATGAGAAAAAAGTATGGAAATTTGCAATAGGTTTTAGTGTTCCATTGTTGCCGCATTATTTATCGGAATTTATTCTCCAAAGTTCAGATAAAATTATGATAAATTATTTTTGCGGTGCAAGTGATGTTGCGCTATATAGTGTAGCTTATGCGGTAGGTTCAGTGATTACGCTGGTTACAAGCGCAATTGATTCATCTTTTGCTCCATATCAGTATCAAAAAATAAAATCAGGCGAATATGGATTGTTAAAAAAAAGAGCTAATGAGGTGTTATCTCTTGTGGGAATTATGTTAGCTTTAATAATGATTTCCAGCAGAGAGATTGTTTTGTTTTTTGGTGGAGTTAAATATATAAACAGCGTTGAAGTGATTATTCCGATTTGTTTAGGAGTGTTTTTTAATTATATTTTTCAATTTTTTGCAAGGGTGCAAGAATATTATGAACAGAAATTGAAGGTTGTTATACCATCAGTTCTTTGTGCTGTTTTAAATTTGATTTTGAATTATATATGTATTAGAAAATATGGATATCAGGCCGCTGCATATACAACACTTTTATGCTATGCCTTATTTTGTATTGTTCATTATATTTTTTATAAAAATGTGTGTAGACGTTATTTGAATAATAAAAATATATATGATATAAAAACAATCATATTTATCTCAATAATTGTGTCGATTTGTGGTTTCTTTATCATGATTCTTAATAACATATTATGGTTAAAGTACTTGATTATGTTTATCACAATGATTATGCTCATTATAAAACGCAAATGGATATTGACGAAAATTATAAAAACAATTAGAAAGGCATGAAAAAATTTATAAGACAGAAGGAAATACTGCGTTAAGCAGTAGGGAGGCGAGATAATTGAAAAAAGAATCAGCAGAAAATAATACTCACATCAATATTACAGAATATGACACTCTTCGTGTGATAGTGACTCTTCTTGTAATCATTGGTCATAGCACATATTATTATATAATGACGCAATATGGTGGTTGCGACTACACTGCATTTACTTTACCTAAGCTGAGCAACTTTTATCGTATGGCGGAATATATGGTATCAATTATATATCTTTTTCACATGCCCTTGTATATGGCATTGAGTGGAGCACTTTATAGACGTAAAAATCTTACGGGGGGGGGTACTTGACATATGGACACCTGATAAAGGACAAAGCTAAAAAATTATTGATTCCGTTTTTGATTGTTACATTGTTGTATTCTGTTCCGCTAAAATATATTTCGGGTTATTATAATGCTTCCAATAATGTAATAAAAGATATTTTCATTGGTCAGTTTTTGATTCAGGGGAATACTCACCTTTGGTACTTGCCCACACTATTTTCTGTCTTTGTTATTGTATATTTAATAGAAAAATATAATAAATTAAATAGTGTTGTTGTTCTTGCTGTTTTGTTTGTTGTTTCATTCATGAGCATAAAAATGCCAATTATAATCGTAAGGCAGACGATGCTGTATTTATTTTGGTTTTATTTAGGTTGCTGCTTTGAAGATATCAGAGATAGGATAAACAAAAAATCTAAGATATTTATTTGCTTGTTCTTTGTGAATATAATGATATTGATTATTACGCCTATTATTTCCGACAGAATACCAAATTATCCGGGTTTAGACATTTTTGCTATTATAAAAAAAACAATTTCATATTTATCAGCGATTTCGGGATGTTTATGTGTATATATAATCAGCTATAAAACATCAAAAACTGCTATTTTGAAGAATAGTCTTATTAAGATGGTTAGATATAATACATTTGGACTTTACTTATATTCAGAAACCTTGAATTATGTGATTTTAAGTATTGCGACGGTAATATTTGGGAATATAGTGTTTGTTACAAATATGGGTGCTGCAGGGCTTTGTTTTGCAAGAATCGGTATCACGTTTATAGTAGCACTTGTTATAAGTGTGATATTACATAAACTAAAATTCAAATATTTATGTTAAAAGAGAAAAAAGTTTTATGAGGATATTGACAAGATGAAAAAGATAGTGAATAATTTGACAGACAGACAGACAGACAGACAGACAGACAGACAGACAGACAGACAGACAGACAGACAGACAGACAGACAGACAG
>CANPZR010000002.1 GCA_947589175.1 uncultured Lachnospiraceae bacterium
CTGATGGCTCCGCCCAGACAGGTGGCCGCGCCGCCGAACGGCTCGATCTCCGTGGGGTGGTTGTGCGTCTCATTTTTGAAAAATACAAGCCACTCCTCCGTCTTCGGCCCGTCTCCGCGGTCAATCTCCACCGGCACCACAATGGAGCAGGCGTTGATCTCGTCAGACTCTTCCATGTCGTCTAACTTGCCCTCGGCCCGCAGCTTCTTCATGCCGAGCAGCGCAATATCCATCAGGGAAATAAACTTGTCGTCTCTCCCCCTGTACATCTCCTCGTGGGCGCTGCGGTACTCCTCAAAGGTATTCCGAATCGGCTCCGCATAGTCCCCGTCCTCAAAGGTGACATTTTTCAATTCCGTGAGGAAGGTCGTGTGACGGCAGTGGTCGGACCAATAGGTATCGAGCACGCGAATCTCCGTCATAGACGGATCTCTCTTTTCCTCGCCCCGGAAATAATTCTGAATGTGGAGGAAATCCTTAAACGTCATGGCAAGTCCCAGCGAATCATACAGGGCTTTCAGCTCTCCCTCCGGCATATCCTTAAAGCCGTCAAAAATCTTTACATCCGCCGGGTCGTCAAAATTTACAATCAGCGTGTCCGGCACCGTCTCGTCCGTCTCCCGGGAATCCACCGGGTTGATGCAGTAAGCCTTGATGCGCTGAAAATCTTCATCGGAGATATCTCCCGTCAGCACATAGGTAGTGGCGGAGCGGATCACCGGCTCCTCCTTTTCATTCAGCAGCTTGACGCACTGTTCCGCGGAGTCCGCCCTCTGATCGAACTGTCCCGGCAGATACTCCACCGAAAAAATCCGGTCTCGCTCTCCCGTCTCAAAGCTCCCCTCATAGACGATATCCACCGGCGGCTCGGAAAACACAGTCACTAATGCTTTCTGATACGTCTCTTCGGATAATGCCTCCACGTCATAGCGCACTAACACCCGGACATTCTCCAGAGATCCGATATTCAGGTATCCGGTCAGCTCCTGTCTCAGCTCCTTAGCCCGCACAGCGTAATCCGCCTTTTTCTCTACATAAATTCTCTTTACCGATGCCATGACTGCCTCCTCTTGATTTTAAAAGTAATTATTCTGCCGCTGTGATGCCGCCGAGCTTGACGCGGCCCTTCCAATAGCTCTGGACCTCCGTCGTGTAATTCGGCTTGATATCGCTTTTGTACTTCGCCTCGAACTGCTTCTCCTTCTCGTCCTCTACCACCTGCTCGCACTGCTGGTCGTATGCCGAAGAATCATTGTTATCCACCATCTTGATGACATAATAGCCGTCGTCTGTCTCGATTACATCGGATATCTCGTCATTTTTCATCTTTTTCACTTTTTTCAGCGCTTTTTCATCCAAAAAGTCCGTATCCGTCTCCAGCAGGTTCTCCGTGAGGTACTGAACGCCGGTATCGTCGTCGGTGTTGTCCTCGTCGCTGTCCGCGATGATATCCTTGGTGAAGTCTTTCGCCTTGACGGCCTTCTTCCGCACATCCTCTATCGCCTTCTTATTCTTCTTCAAGGTAGCGGCGTCTAACTCCTTCTCATTGCCATCGTCGTCCGTGGACTTCTTGCTGATCATATAGTACTGCAGGTCGTACTGTCTATACTTCTCTTTGCTGACCCCGGCCTTCAGTGCTTCCTCGTCAATGCCCAGGCTCTCAATAACCTGATTCTTATACTTGTCCGCCAGCGCCTGTCTCTCTATCTCGCCGCGGACCGTATCCTCATCCAGACCCCGAATCTTCTTCTGATCGTCCGTCAGCCCGTCCATAAATGTCTTTAAGTCCTCATCCGCCTTGGACTTCTCCTCATCGCTGAGGGAAACGCCGTTCTTCTCCGCCTCCATGCAGAGAATCTCCCGCTGCTTCAAACCGTCCATAACAGCCTTCTTGGCCACCTGGGCGCCCGTCCGTCCCTTGCTGTCCATGTTCTCCGCTTCCCAGAAGCTGCTGCCATAAAACTGCTGATACAAGGACTGCATGCCATTGTACTGGGCCTCTGTATTGCAAATATCATACAGGGCGTCTTTATAATAAAGAGTATCTGTCACCGACTTGCCGTCGGCGTCCGTCCCTGTCACCTTCAAAATCGGCCGCGGACGGAGCTGGATATAAGCAACTCCCAGACAGAGTACCAGAACTAAGCATATACCGATTCCCAGAAGAACCTTGTTTCTAGTGGCTGCATCAAGCCCCTTTTTGCGGCGAATCTCCTTCTCTTCTGCCGCACCTTGATTTTTCATGATTTTTTTTGCACGATTCATTTTTAGCCTCCAAGTAATTATTTATAATAGAAAATACAATGAGTATTTAACAATGACTATTCTAACACAAAAAAAAATCCCCCGCAATATAAAAGAGGGCGCATTTCACACAATTTCACATAAAAAAACACAGAGCATCCGCTTCCGGCTCTGTGCTTTGTAATGCAGGAAAAGGGACTTGAACCCTCATGGTATTGCTACCACACGGACCTGAACCGTGCGCGTCTGCCAATTCCGCCATTCCTGCATGCAAGAGTTATATTATCATCTTCCGGGAAAATTGTCAACCACAAAATTTCTGAATTTAAAACTTTTTAATTTTTCAAATTTGTTTTTGAATTTTTTTATAATTTTTTTTGTAAAATGCACAATCCCATGGTATAATGTACGCGGAAGCAATGAGACGCCTGAAAACGCATTTTCAGTTAAATAAGGAGAATGACAATGAATATAATGAATCCCGGCATGGTATTATTCGGGCTGTTCGATTCAGCCCTGGCCTTTTATCTCGTATATCATATGACAAGAGCAAGGTTCGGCGGCGAGCGCAAGGCGATTGCGCGGGTTCTGGCCGCCCTCTTCGGCACGATTGTTTTTATTATTTATTTCGCCGTAATTGTGTGGTTCAACACGGACGTCTATGCGGCCTCGGACGTCACAAAGAGAGTGGTCTACTTAGCCCCCATCGTCCTCACGATCCTTATGACGGCCCTGATTCTCTTATCGCAGCCGCCCAAAAAAAAGGAATCCGCGGACGAGGAAGATTCCGAAGAAGATTCCGAGTCCGAGGATTCCGTCTCTGAAGATGTTCCGTAAATTTTGTCTCAAAGCGCCCGATGGAAGCTCTTAGAGGTAGTCTTTCAGGGCGCTCTTTTTGATTCTTCCGATATTGCACGCCAGAATAATCGCCATTACCTTTTTCTTCGCGTTGAAATAAAAGCGGATCCGGTACTGGTCGTACTTCACGTCAGCATAGGTCTTTACCTTGTTTTTCTTCAATCCCTTCATCTTGGTAAAAGGATCCTTCGCCTTGCAGTCCTTCACCGTCAGTTCGCCGTACGCCTTCTCCACCTTAGAGAGCTTACTGTCTATCTTGATGCCCCGGTAAGTGGATTGTTTCTTGCCGCCGCCTGACCACTTCCACTGGCCCGTCCAGGCGTAGCCGTTGTCATACCCTTTTCTCTTGCAGTAGGAAATAAAGTTCTCGCTGTTAAATTTGCCAAAATCTTTCTTCTGCATCTTAGCCACGACAGTGACGGCGCACCCTCTGGTGACTCCGTCCACACTGGCAATAATCGTAGTGCTTCCCTTCTTAAGAGCCCTGACAACGCCCTTTGCGTTGACCGAAGCAACAGACGGATTCTTGCTCGTCCATGTCACTACAGATGTAGTCCCCTTAATTTTCAAGGTAGTCTTTTTTTTCTCCATGATTATTGCACTACTTCTGTCTAATACGATCGAATCCAAATCTTCCCTGTCAACGGCCGGTCCGGAAACGGCGCCGCCCGTAACCGCGCTGGTCGTCCCCTCGGCCGCGGCGGGATAGTCCGTGCCGCCCACGGCTCCCAGAAGCAGGGCGGAACACAGTGAAATACTCAGTGCGCACTTGCTGATTCCCTTAAACATATAATCCTCCATTCTGGAGCGCAGCGTAATCTTCACACTGTCCTCTCCTTTTATAAGCTTTTATGTCTGTAAGATAATTTATAACACATTGTATCTCATTTGTCCAGTCCCTCACGCCAATTCTACTGCGCCCGTATAGAGCTGGTAATATCTTCCTTTTTGCGCCAGCAGCTCCTCGTGGGTTCCCCGCTCGATGATTTCGCCCTTCTCCAGCACCATGATGCAGTCCGCGTTGCGCACCGTCGAGAGCCGGTGGGCGATTACAAATGTAGTACGGTTTTTCATGAGCCGTTCCATGCCGTGGTCGATGTGCCGCTCCGTACGGGTATCCACGGAGCTGGTCGCCTCGTCCAGCACCAGGATCGGCGCGAGGGATACGGCGGCCCTGGCAATATTTAACAGCTGCCGCTGCCCCTGGCTCAAGTTGATGCCGTCGCCCTCCAGCACGGTGTCGTAGCCGTGCTCCAGCCGCATGATAAAGGAATGGGCGCTGGCCGTCTTTGCCGCCTGCTCCACCTCCTCGTCCGTGGCGTCCGGCCTTCCGTAGCGGATATTTTCCCGCACCGTGCCGCTGAACAGATGGGTATCCTGCAGCACCATCGCGATATTCGACCGCAGACTCTCCCGCTTGTAGCCCTTGATGTCCACGCCGTCAATCGTGATAGTGCCCTCCTGGATGTCGTAAAAACGGTTCAAAAGATTCGTAATCGTCGTCTTGCCCGCTCCGGTGGAGCCCACGAAGGCCACCTTCTGCCCGGCGTGGGCGTACAGATTGATATCCTTCAAAATCACCTTATCCGGGTTGTAGCCAAAGGTGACGTGTTCCATGATCACCTCGCCCCGGACGTCGTTCATCTCCTTTGCATCCGGCAAATCCTCCTCCTCGGTCTGGGAGTCCATTACCATGAATACGCGCTCCGCTCCCGCTAACGCCGAGAAGATAATGTTGACCTGCATGGACAGCTCGTTGATCGGGCGGCTGAACTGTCTGGAATAATTGACAAACACGGTCAGCTTTCCGATGGTCAGCGTGCCCATCAGGCAGAATATAGCTCCGATGGCCGCCGTGAGGCTGTAGCAGACCTGCCCGATATTTCCCATGACCGGTCCCATAATTCCGCCAAAGAACTGGGCCTTGATCTGCTTGTGGCGCAGATCGTCGTTCAGTCCGTTAAATTCTTCCACCGCGCGGTCCTCGTGGCAGAACACCTTGACGACCTTCTGTCCGGTCACGGTCTCCTCTATGTAGCCGTTCAGCGCGCCGAGCGCTCTCTGCTGCTCCCTGTAAAATACGGAACTGCGCTTGGCTATGCTGCCGCCCGCCTTGATCATGAGAGGCACCATGACGATTGTGATCAGCGCCAACCACACATTCATCGTGATCATGAGGACCATCGTCCCCACAATGCTGATCAGGCCGGACACCAGCTGAATGACCGTGTTGTTCATCAGCTCTCCGATGGTGTCCACGTCGTTGGTGAAACGGCTCATGATATCGCCGGTGCTGTTGGTATCAAAATAGCGGATCGGCATATCCTGCAGGTGATCGAATAAGTCCTTGCGGATGCGGATCAGCGCCCGCTGGGAAACTCCGATCATAATTCTCTGCTGTAAATAATTGGCCACGACTCCTACGCCGTACACCCCTAACATCACCAGCACGCCCTGCAGCAGCTTCTGCACGCCGGCCGCCAAAAGAGCCGCCCGCTCCGATTCCTGCGCCGCAAGGATTTCTCCCGCCGATTTCGTGATCTGGTCGATAATCGGGGAGAGCAGGTAGGAGCCTGCCAGCGTGGCGCCGCTGAATACAATGACGCAGACCAGCGCTATCACCACAAGCGGCCAGTCGCTTTTCATATATCCGAGGAGCCTCTTGATGACCGCCCCGGAGTTTTTGGGCTTTCCGCCCTTCATTCCGCGGGGACCGCCCGGTCCCCTTCCCGGGCCTCTGCCCGGTCCTGGCATGGGACTCATCCTGCCACCTCCTCTCGGTCTTTCTGTGAATAATAAATCTCCTGATACGTCTCGCAGCTCTCAAGCAGCTCCTCGTGGGTTCCCTGTCCCACAATCTGCCCCTCGTCCATGACGAGGATCCGGTCCGCTCCCTCCACTGAGGAAATGCGCTGCGCGATAATCAGCTTGGTCGTGTCCCTTAAGGAAGTGGAAAAGCTCTGCCGAATCTTGGCCTCCGTCGCCGTGTCCACGGCGCTGGTGCTGTCGTCCAGAATCAATATCTTCGGCTTTTTCAACAGGGCCCTGGCAATACACAGACGCTGCTTCTGCCCGCCGGACACATTGACGCCGCCCTGTCCCAGTTCCATATCGTACCCCTCGGAGAAGTCCCTCACGAAAAGATCGGCCTGCGCCTCTCGCGCCGCCTCGTAGACCTCCTCGTCGGTGGCATTTTCATCGCCCCAACGCAGATTGTCCATGATGGAGCCGGAAAACAGGGTATTTTTCTGCAACACCATAGCTACGCCGTTGCGCAGGTTGTTCAGCGAATAATCCTTTACATTGACGCCGTCTACTAACACTTCTCCCTCGGTGCAGTCATAGAGCCTGGGAATCAGCTGCACCAGAGAGCTCTTGCCGGAACCGGTAGAACCGATAATTCCGATAATCTCTCCCGGATTCGCCGTAAAGTTTATATTCTGCAGCACATTGTGCTTGTGCTTTTTGTAATAGCGGAATCCCACATTCCGGAACTCGATTTTTCCCTGGGTGACCAGGCGCTCTTTCTCTTTTGCCTCATTGTCATTGAGGTCGATTTTCGTGTTCAGCACCTCCAGAATACGATGGGAGGACGCCAACGCTCGGGAGCCCTGGATCATGATCATCGACATCATCATCAGCGACATGAGAATCTGGGTGACATAGGTGGTAAACGCCGTCAGATCGCCCACCGGCATATCCCCTACCAGAATCTGCTGCCCGCCGAACCACACGACCGCCATAACCGTGATATTCATGGTCAGCGTCATGATCGGCATAGTCAGAATCACCACCTTCATGGCGCGTAGCGTCTTGTCCTTCAAGTCCAGATTGGCCGTGTCGAAGGTCTCTTTTTCAAAATCATCCCTCACAAAAGATTTCACTACCCGCTGATTCGTGATATTTTCCTGAATCCGCGAGTTCAGCGCGTCGATCCGGTTCTGCATCGTGTCGAACCGCGGAAACGCCGTCCGCATCACCAGCACTAACGCCACCACAAGCAGCGGTATCACCACGCAGAGCACCAGCGCCAGCCTTGGATTCATGACAAATGCCATGATCAGTCCGCCGATCATCATGCCCGGCGCCCGCAGCATCATGCGCAGCGCCATAGCGATGACATTCTGCATATTGGTGATGTCGTTGGTCAGACGGGTCACAAGGGAACCCGTGGAAAATTTTTCAATATTGGCAAAGGAAAACTTCTGCACCTTGCGGAATACGTCCCGCCGCAGATCCGCGGCGAAGTTCACCGACGCCTTTACCGCGAAATAGGCTCCCAAGACGCCTCCCAGCATCATGAGCAGCGCCGTCAGGATCATGACGCCTCCTATCATAAGAATGAACCCGGTGCCTTTGGGCTCCACGCCGATCTGCTGCCCCACGCCGTAATTGATGATCACAGACATCAGCTTGGGCAGGACCACCTCGCCCAGAACCTCCACGATCATAAAAATCGGTCCCAGAATAAAACACCAGATGTAAGGCTTTACATATTTAGCATACTGTCTCACGGTTCTCTCCTTTCTCCGCTGCCGCCGTAAATTGTTCCATATTATGGTACAGCCGGTTTAAATATTCCCATAGCTTATGTTGTTCTTCTTCCGTGAAATCCTGATACATCGCCCTCTCCAGGCTCTCATAGTAATCTTTCGCGCTCTCCACGACCCTGCGGCCCTCGTCGGTCAGCTCCACGCAATTTGACCGGGTGTCCCCATCCTTCACCTCGCGGCTGACTAATCCCGCTTTCTCTAACGCCTTCAGCGACACGGCGATGGTGGCCGCCGACACGTCCAGTTCCTCCGCCAGCTGCAGCTGGGACTCAAAGGAATGGCAGGACAGCGCCATCAGCACCCGGTGCTGGCCCCGGTGAAGCCCGATATTTTCCAGATTCTTCTCCAGGATGCGCCGGTGCAGCAGATTAGTGACGACCATCTGCCGGGTAGGGTCCTCCGGACCGCTCTCTCTCTTACATTTCTCTGACGTCACGATTTCACTCCTTTCGCTATTTAATTAACCAGTTAATCATTAGACAGTTAATGATTAGCATGTTAATTATACGGCAGAAAAAATTTTTGTCAAGATGGTATACAACTTTTTACAAATAATTCATAGAATGTTATGAAATAATATGGAAACGGATATCAATATGGAATATGGAAAACTGGATGTAAATGTCACGTCAGAGCTGGATAACCGACCGATTCCCGGCGCCACGGTGCGGATTGTCAGTGAAAATGAGCCGGAACGCACGCTGGCGCAGTCTGTCACGGACAGCCAGGGACAGACAGACGAAATTGAGCTCATGGCGCCTCCCCTGGAATACAGCATGGCCCCCGGCGCCAACAAGCCCTATTCGGAGTACACCCTGTACATCAGCGCCCCAGGGTATGAGACGCTGGAGATAAACGGAGCTGAGATTTTCCCGGAGGAAACCGCCATCCAGAACGCGAAACTCCTTCCCCTGGCCGAAGGCGAACCGGACAGCGCGGAGCTCTTTGTAATCCCGGATCACACGCTGTGGGGGGATTACCCGCCCAAAATCGCGGAGAGCGAGATCAAATCCGCCGGGAGCAGCAGCGAAATTGTTCTGAGCCGGGTGGTCATTCCCGAATACGTCGTCGTCCACGACGGTCCTCCCACCGACAGCAAGGCGGAAAATTATTATGTGAAATACAAGGATTACATCAAAAATGTGGCCTGCAGCGAGATCTACTCCACCTGGCCGCTGGCCGCCATCCAGGCCAATGTGCTGGCAATCCAGTCCTTTACGCTGAACCGGGTGTACACGGAGTGGTACCGGAATAAGGGATACGATTTTACCATCACTTCGTCCACCGCCTACGACCACAAGTGGATTCCGGGGCGCAACATCTTTAACAGCATTTCCCAGGTCGTGGACGAGATTTTCAGCAGCTACCTCTCCAGGCCCAACGTGGAGCAGCCCATCCTCACCCAGTACTGCGACGGCAAAAACGTGTCCTGTCCCGGCTGGATGAGCCAGTGGGGTTCCAAGGCGCTTGGCGACCAGGGCTACACCGCCATTGAAATTCTGCGGAATTACTACGGCGATTCCCTCTATATCAATGAGACGGAAGAAATATCCGGCATTCCCTCCTCCTACCCCGGCTCCAGCTTGAAACGGGGCTCCAGCGGAGACAAGGTGCGACAGATGCAGCGACAGCTGAACACCATCGCGGGAGCCTACCCCCTGATCCCCAAGATCGCCGCGGACGGCATTTTCGGCTCCAAGACCGAGGAGGCGGTAAAGGTGTTCCAGAAGGTATTCAAACTGACACAGGACGGAATCGTGGGGTTCAAGACTTGGTACAAAATCTCGGAAATTTATGTGGCGGTCAGCCGGATTGCCGAGCTGAACCCGTGATGACAGGAAAAGGGCTCCCGCGCCGGTTCATCGCCCGCGCGGAAGCCCGTTCACTCTCATTTTTTTAATTCCCGTATTCCCGGCCAGTTCTGGTCCCGCTCGTTCAGATTCAGCGGCGTGCCGTCCGCCATCGCGTATCCGGCGCACAGACCGCTGCCCGGGTACTCCCCGACGACCTCCGGCCACGCGATTCCGATATCCGGATCGTTCCACACCAGTCCGCCGTCGTCCCCCGGATGGTAAAAATCGGTGCACTTATAGCAGAACTCCGCAAAATCGCTGAGCACCAGATACCCGTGCGCAAAGCCCTTCGGGATATAGAACTGCTTTTTATTCTCCTCGGATAACTCCAGTCCGTACCATTTTCCATAGGTAGCGGAGCCCTCCCGCAGATCTACCGACACATCGAACACCCGTCCCCGGATTACCCGGACGAGCTTTCCCTGCGGATACTGCTTCTGAAAATGCAGGCCCCGCAGCACTCCCTTTTCCGAGCTGGACTGGTTGTCCTGCACGAAAATCATGTCCAGGCCCGCTTCCTTCATGTCATTTAGATTATATGTCTCCATAAAATATCCCCGGCTGTCCCCGTGCACCGCCGGCTCGATCACGCAGAGGCCCTCAATGCCGCCCACGTTTTTTTCTACTTTAATCTGTCCCATTTCTCCTCCTAAGCTCACATTATGTCCCGCAGATACCGCTGCAGCGCGTCCCGCCAGTCCGGCAGCGGGGTAAATCCCTGCTCCCGCAGCTTGCTCTTATCCAGTCTTGAATTTTTCGGCCGCCTTGCCTTCGAGGCGCCGTACTCCTCCGTCGTCACCGGCTGTACCTCCAGATGGTCCCCGTCGTACTCCTCGTGCCCCAGCGCGGCCGCCTGCCGGAAAATCTCCACCGCGAAATCATACCAGCTGATATAGCCGCCCTCATTCGACGCGTGGTAATAGCCGTATTTTTCGCTCTGGACCATGTCCGCCAAAAGCGCCGCCAGATCGTATGTGTAGGTAGGCGTGCCGATCTGGTCGTCCACCACCCGGAGCTGTTCATGGTCTTTTCCCACCTTCAACATCGTGCGGATAAAGTTATTTCCATTTTTTCCGAAAACCCAGGCGATGCGGACGATAAAATACCGGTTCAGATTTCCTGCGACCGCCCGCTCCCCGTCCAGCTTGGTCTGTCCGTAATAATTTAACGGCGCGTATGCCTCGCAGTCCGGCTGCCAGGCTTTTGTCCCCTGCCCGTCAAATACATAATCGGTGGAAATGTAAATCATCTTCGCGTCCACTGCGGCGCACGCCCTCGCCACATGCTCCGTCCCTTCCGCGTTGACGCGGCGCACGGTCTCCTTTTTGTCCTCGTCCTCGGCGAGATCCACCGCCGTCCACGCCGCGCAGTGAATCACCGCGTCCGGCCGGATCCGCTGAATCGTCTCCATCACCGCTGCCTCATCCGTGATATCCAGCGGCTCATACGGCGCCTGCGCCGCCGCGCCGCCCAGGGTGCCACTGTAGGAGGGCGCCACATCCGAGCCCACGCAGGAGACGCCGCGCCCGATGAGCTCGTTCACCACATCGTACCCCAGCTGGCCCCCCACGCCTGTCACAAATACTTTCATAATCCTCTCCATTTCCGAGCGAACAAGTTCGCTCTAGCGACTTGTCGCGAATATGCGATAGAGAAAGCAGTTTCTCATCTGCCATCCATAGCGATCCTCCGCCTACCGGTTTCCATACATTTTTTCATAATAATTCTGATATTCCCCGGAAATAATCGTCTCCCACCACTCCCGGTTGTCCAGATACCACTGGATGGTCTTTTGGATTCCGTCCTCGAACTTCGTCTCCGGCAGCCACCCCAGCTCCTCATGAATCTTCGTGGGATCGATGGCATAGCGCATATCGTGACCTTTCCGGTCCGTCACATAGGTAATCAGACTCTCCGGCTTGTCAAGCGCCTTGCAGATCATTTTCACGATATCTATATTTTTCATCTCATTGTGGCCGCCCACATTGTACACCTCGCCCACGCGTCCCCTGTGAATCACCAGATCGATTGCCTTGCAGTGGTCCTCCACATAGAGCCAGTCCCGCACGTTCTCGCCCTTGCCGTAGACCGGCAGCGGCTTGTCGTTCAGCGCGTTGGCAATCATCAGGGGAATCAGCTTTTCCGGAAAATGATAGGGCCCGTAGTTGTTGGAGCAGCGGCTGATCGACACCGGCAGCCCATACGTCCGGTGGTACGCCAGCACCAGAAGGTCCGCCGCCGCCTTGCTGGACGAGTAGGGGCTGGACGTGTGAATCGGCGTCTCCTCCGTGAAGAACAGATCCGGGCGGTCCAACGGCAGATCCCCGTACACCTCGTCCGTGGACACCTGATGATACCTCTCAATGCCGTACTTCCGGCAGGCGTCCATCAGGACAGAGGTGCCGATAATATTCGTGTCCAAAAACACCTGCGGATTCTCAATCGAGCGGTCCACATGGCTCTCCGCCGCGAAATTCACCACCATGTCCGGCTTTTCCTCCTCGAAAAGACGGTATACCGCCTCCCGATCCGTAATGCTCTCCTTGACAAAGCGGAAATTCGGATTGTCCATCACCGGTTCCAGCGTGGAGAGATTCCCCGCGTAGGTCAGGCAGTCCAGACAAATAATCCGGTAATCCGGATATTTGTCCAGCATATAAAAGATAAAATTGCTTCCGATAAAACCGGCGCCGCCGGTCACAATCACTGTTTTACTCATATCTGGTTATATTCTCCCTTATTCTCTTGCTTTCACTTTCACATTCTCTTTTACTCTCGAACACGCAATCTTGTGCGATTTTGTCATCGCAGCGCGTCTAAATACTTGCCCTCCAGCACGTCCATCAGATACTGGCCGTACTGGTTCTTTTTCAGCTCCTCATAAATCGCCAGCACGTCCTCTCTGGAAATCCAACCGTTCAGATAGGCGATTTCCTCCAGGCAGGCGATTTTGCGGTGCTGGTGCGTCTCCATCGTCTTGACAAAATTCGTGGCCTCCACCAGACTCTCATGGGTCCCGGTGTCCAGCCAGGTAAAGCCCTGCCCCAGCAGCTCCACGTTCAGCCGTCCCCGCTCCAGATAAATCCGGTTCAGGTCGGTGATCTCCAGCTCTCCTCTGGCAGACGGCTTCAGGTTTTTCGCGTATTCTACTACCATATTATCATAAAAATAAAGGCCTGTCACACAATAATTGCTCTTGGGCTTCTGGGGCTTCTCCTCAATCGAGACAGCCTTTCCATCCGCGTCGAACTCCACAATGCCGAACCGCTCTGGGTCGTCCACATAATATCCAAAGATTGTAGCGCCATTGCCGGATTCCGCCGTTTCTACTGCTGTCTCCAACCGCTTTCTCAGACCGTGCCCGGCAAAGATATTGTCCCCCAGCACCATCGCCACCGAGTCCCCGCCGATAAAATCCGCGCCGATCACAAAAGCCTGCGCCAGCCCGTCGGGGCTCGGCTGAACGGCGTAGCTCAGATGCACGCCGAACTGGCTGCCGTCTCCCAACAGCGCCTCGAACCGGGGCGTGTCCATCGGCGTGGAGATAATGAGAATCTCCCGGATCCCCGCGTTCATCAACACCGACATCGGATAATAGATCATCGGCTTGTCGTAAATCGGCAGCAGCTGTTTACTGGTAACCTTCGTGAGGGGATACAGCCGCGTGCCGGAGCCCCCCGCAAGAATGATTCCTTTCATTTCATTGAAACCTCCGTTCCGGAGCATAGGGGAAAAATCGTTCCTCCGATTCCTGCCCTTTTTTCTCCATTAAGGACAGTATAAAAGGTGACGCAACGTCACCTTCAAGTAGTTTTTTGAATTCTTTCAAAAATAATTTTTAAAAATTATTTTTGAAAGAATTTTTTCACCTGGCAACAAACACCCCGGCATCCTTAGTAATCTCCAGCGGCTTTCTCAATTTGCCCTCCACGAACTGTCGGAATTTATTATATTTTTCCAGTATAAACTGATTCTGATTGCCGTGACAGGACAATATATACTCGATGAGCGGCTCCGGCTGGTCCACGATCAGCCGATCCTCGTAGGCCCTCCACTCCACTAAGTCAAAATGCGGCCGCAGCCAATCCGCTCCGTTTTCCTTTCCGAATCTCTCATATAAATTCTCCGCCGACAGGATAATGCGCTGGTCAAACTGCCGCGCCAGCTCGCTGATTTCCCTCATATGCGCCTTTCCATACGCGCCGCACACAAGCGTCCCGCCCGGCTTTAAGACGCGGCGTACCTCCCGGAACACCCGGTTCATGTCCTCGCAGTAGAACAGCATGTGGTTTGCGATCACGCAGTCAAACTGCCCGTCCGGAAAGGGAATCTCGTGACAGTCAAAGGAATCAAAGGAAAATCGCCCGTCCTGCAGCCTTTCCTCCCTGCGCAGCTCTCGGATCATCCCCTCCGAGATATCCGACAGCACGACGCGGACGGCAGCTGGCAGGCGGTCCAAATTCTCCAGCCACAGCTTTCCATTCCCGCAGCCGATTTCCAGCACCTCCGCCCCCGGACGGATATCGCATTGCTCGTAAATCCAGGGAAACCACCCCTGCTTATTCAGGGAAAACAGGCTGTGGAGCCGGATTCTGGCCGTGATATTGGCAGAGTTTTTGTACTGCGTCTTTAAGCTGTTTTCTACACCTGTAAGATGTATAAGTTCCAGCATCTGGCTCCAGTCAATCTGATGATTTTCCCGGAGCATTTTAGTGGTGTCGCTGATGGCCCGGTCTACCATCTGCAGCTGCTCGATCCGGTCTCTTATCAGCTTTTGCTGCAGCCCCAGAGACCGCTGCAGGACCCCGTCGTCCATCTCCTCGATCAAGAGCTCCCGGATGTCCTCCAAGGAAAAGCCCAAGTACTTAAACAGCATAATCTGCTGAAGCCGCACAAAGTCCGAATGGGAATAATATCTGGCCCCCGCCTCACTGACGAAAGAGGGCTTTAAGATATTCTGTTTGTCATAATAGCGCACCGTGCGCACGGAAATATGCGCCATGCGCGCAAATTCTCCGGAAGAATAATACCCCTCAGGCCTCATGCCCATCCCTGCCTCTCACAAAAATACTCACTCTGAAATTTCCTTCTCAATGACTTCCTCCGCCTTCGCCAGCTGGTTATCATCCTTGGCTCCCAGTTCCTTAGATGTGCCTGTGTATTCCACTTTTACATCCGGTGCAAGCCCCTTTCCGTGAATCGACCGGCCGCTGGGAAGAAAATATTCCCCGGTAGTCAGCTTGATGCCGCCTCCGCAGGAATCTGCCAGCGAGTAGACCGCCTGGACGATTCCCTTTCCAAAGCTCTGCTCGCCCACCAGCACAGCCGCATCCCGGTCCTGCAGCGTACCCGCGAACACCTCCGAGGCGCTGGCGCTTCCGCCGTTGATCAGCACCGCCATAGGTTTGTCAAAATGCTTCTCATCGGTGGATTTAAACTGCGTATCTCCCTCATCCCGGCTCTTTTCCGTAATCAGATTGCCCGCCGGCAAAAGCCGGTCCAGCATGCCGATCACTGCTGACAGCGCGCCGCCGCCATTGTTTCGGACGTCCACGATCATACCCTTCTGTCCCTGCTTATCCAGCGCCGCGATACCATCCTCGAACTGCTTTACCGTCTCTTTGTCAAAATTCTTTATGTCAATGTATCCGATCTTGCCCTCCAGCATTTTATAGGAAACCGACTGGTTCACAATTTCCCCGAGAATCACCGTAATCTCCTTTGTCACCGTCTTCCCATTTTCCTTTCGGGCCACTGTAAATACAACGGAGGATCCCTTCTCGCCCTTTACAAGCGCCGTCGTCTCCGTGAGAGACAGGTTCGACACGTCCTGTCCTCCTACTTTCAGAATTTCGTCTTCTGCCTCTAATCCCGCCCGGGCCGCCGGCTGACCCTCCGTGACGGATTGGATGTACTTTTTTCCGGTCTCGCCGTCTCTCATGAGCACGGCTCCGATTCCCACAAATTCACCCTCGATGTCTCTCATGGAGTCCTCGTACTCCTCGTCCGTAAAGTAAAACGAATACTTGTCGCCCAGCGCGGACACCATGCCCTTCGCCGCGTAATCCGCCATCTTCTCGTCCGAGACGTCCTCCGGCTTCCAATAATATTTGTCGATGTAGTGATCCACGGCGCTGGCCCTCATCCAGACCTCGTCCGCCACATCGGAAGACCACCACCGGGGCATTACCCCGGTCAGCTGGAGAATAAACAGGACAAGAACACAGATCATAATTCCGGTCAGCAGGCCTACGGCATAAAACCAGCCGACTTTCTCCGGCTTATTTTTATCTTCTTTTTTCATATTAACCACACCGTCCTCTATATCAAATTCATATCCATAGCAGCACAGCTCGGTCAGGGCTGGCTGACATAATCCATCGGATCCACATAGGCGCCTCCCTTTGACACCCCGAAGTGCAGATGAGAGCCTGTGGAAATGCCCGTAGAACCGGCGTAGCCGATCACCTGTCCCTGAGCAACTGTATCCCCCTCGCTGACCGCCAGCCGGGAGCAGTGCATATAAACCGTATAAAATCGTCCGCCGTGGGAAATCATCACATAATTGCCGGCGCTGGCGCTGTATGTAGCTGTCACCACCGTTCCGGCTGCCGCCGCCACGATTTCCGTTCCCATGGGAACGGCGATATCCACGCCCTTGTGATACGTGCTGGCTCCCGCCGTGGGGCTGTTCCGGTATCCATAGGGAGAGGAAATGCGCCCCGATACATTCAGCGGCCACCGCAGGGAGCCGTCCCCGCCGGCGCTTCCGCCCCGCCCCGCGGCATTTTCCCGGTCGATTTCAGCCTGCTTCTCCTCCAGCAGGCGCTCTACCTCGGCCTCCGCCTCCGCGGCCTTTTTGGCGTAATCAATCACCTGATCCCGGGAGACGTCTAACTGCTCCTTATATCGTTTGAGTTCTTCCTTTTTTTTCTTTTTCAGTTCGGACAGCGCGTTTTTCTCCGCCGCCTGCTCCTCCTGCATTCCCTCCAGCTCGCTTAACTTCCCCTCAATCTCCTCGCGCTTCTGCTCGACAGCGTCCCGCGTCCTCTGATAGTCCTCAAACATCCTCTCGTCGTAATCGCCGATCTTTTCAATGTACTCCGCCCGGTTGAGAAGGTCTCCTATGTCCCGGGAGCTAAAGAGAATATCCAGGTAATCCTGATTTCCATTTTCATACATATACTTTATGCGCTTTTTCATCGTATCATACTGCTTTTGTTCCGTCTGCTCCGCGGCTTCCAGCTCCTGCTCCGCGGCTTCCAGCTCCTGCCGGGCCGATTCGATCTCGCCCGCAAGGGCTTCCAGCTCTTCCCCCAGCTTCGTGCTCTTTCGATCCAGCTTCTCAATGTAGGCCATGGTATCTTCCCTGGACTGCTCCATTTCCTCTATTTCCCTTTGAAGCTCCTCCGATTTTTGCACATATTCCTCGTTTTCATTCTGCGCCTCGTGAATTTGTTCGTCATAATTGACTGCCAGCGACCGAACCACTGACCCACGGCCGGACATCCGCCCATAAACCGCCGCCAACAAAAAAATCCCGCAAAAAATAACCGCAAAAGCTCGTCTCTTCATCCTTTATTTCCTCCGTTCCTGCCCATGATGTCAAATATATAAATTCCGTCTCACCGTGATAAAGCTTCCCAAAAAGCCAATGCCTATCCCCAGCGCCAGAGAGACCGGCACCAGCGCGGAAAATACGCCCCCTGTGCTGAGAAATGACAGGTTATCCGCAAAGACCGAAAAATGCTCTGTGATATAGTCCAATATGCTCCCATAAGAAATCGACAGGACAATCAGGGGAATAGCGGAACCGATCAGGCCGATTACAATTCCCTCCACGATAAAGGGCGACCATATGAAAAAATCCGACGCCCCCATCAGCCTCATTATGGCAATCTCCGGTTTTCTCACCGTGATGCCGGTAGAGATTGTGGAGTGGATGAGAAATACGGACACCAGTAACAGCACTCCGATCAACGTCACAGAAATGCCTCCCACTAAGCTGCTCACGCTGGACAGGTTCCCGGCCACCTCGGCGGAACGCTTGACCTCCCGGACGCCATTAATGGTCTCTATATATTCTACAAGTGTATCCTGCTTGCTTATATCCTTGAGATACACCTCGTAAGAGGCGGAGTCCGCCAGCGGATTATCCTCTCCGAAGCTGTCTGCCAATTCCGGGGAATCCTGAAAATTCTCCTCCTGGAACTTACGCCAGGCCTCCTCCGCGGACACATACACAATGTGATCCACCTCGTCCCGGCTCTGGATAGCTTCGCCAATTGCCTGAATCCCCTCATCGCCTAAGCCCTCCACAAAAAAGACAGACATCCCCACCGACTGCTCCGCCGTCTGTATAATATGCTTAAAATTGCTTATGGCAAAATAAAAAATACCGAATAAAAACAGGCACGCCGCCACCGTGCCGATCGAGGCCAGCGTAAACATCCGGTTTTTCCGCAGATTTTTCAAACCCTGCCGGATGCTGTAACCGAACACATTAATCTCTCTCATACTGATAACCGCCCTTTTCCTCGTCTCCCACCAAAACTCCCTGATCCAGAGTCACGACCCGCTTCTGCATCATATCTACAATATCGTTATTATGCGTTACAACTACAACTGTAGTCCCTATTTTGTTCACTTCCTGCAGAAGCATCATGATGTCCCACGCCGTCTGGGGATCCAAGTTCCCTGTGGGCTCGTCGGCCAGCAGAATCGCCGGCTGGTTCACTAACGCCCTGGCAATGGCCACCCGCTGCTGCTCCCCTCCGGACAGCTCCCCGGGATACGCTTTTTCCTTTCCCTCCAGTCCCACCATCTCCAACATAATGGGGACATGAATGGCGATCTCCCGCTTCGTCATGCCGATGATCTGCTGGGCGAACGCGATGTTCTCGAACACCGTCTTATTTTTCAGAAGTCGGAAATCCTGAAAGACCACGCCGATCTTCCGCCGATACAGAGATACCTGCTTGCGGCTCAGACTGGTCACCTGCCGGCCCGCCACATATATTTTTCCAGAAGAGGGATTTAATTCCTTTAAGAGCAATTTAATAAAAGTGGATTTGCCCGATCCACTTTTACCAACTACAAATACAAACTCATCCTTTTCAATCCGTATAGATACGTCATTCAATGCATCTACTCCTGTAGAATACTGTTTAGAAACATGATCCAGATAAATCATCGGAACGGATCTGTTCTCATCCATTGTAATGTCACACCCCTCAGAAATCCATAGCCTCCAGATAATTCATATACTTCACCACCATCAGCGCGATCTGGAACGTAATGGCGTCCTCAAACGTCCGAAGATCCAGCCCCGTGCTCTTCTGCAGCTTATCCAGACGATAGACCAGCGTGTTCCGGTGTATATACAACTGTCTGGACGTCTCGGAGACATTCAGATTATTCTCAAAAAACTTGTTAATCGTTGTCAGCGTTTCCTCGTCAAAATCATTGGGCGAGCTGTCGTCAAAAATCTCTTTGATAAACATTTTGCACAGGGGCATGGGAAGCTGATAAATCAGGCGCCCGATCCCCAGGTTGCTGTATGCCATCACCCGTTTTTCATGATAAAAAATCTTGCCCACGTCCAGAGCCATCTTGGCCTCCTTGTAGGAACGGGATACCTCTTTGATCTCATTGACAATCGTCCCGTAGGCCACATGCACCCGCGCCATGGCCTCCGTGTTCAGCATATCCAAAATGATCTGGGCCGTCTTGTCCAGATTCTCATAGGTGTCTGTCGGGGCAAGCTCTTTGACCAGAATGATATTTTTCTCATCTACCGCCGTAATAAAGTCCCGGATACCGCCGGCAAACAGGCCCCGGACAGTCTCCAGCGCCTCGCTGTCCTTCTCCTTGCTTGTCTCTATAATGTAAACGACGCGCCTTGCGTTCATCTGGATGTGAAGCTTCTTCGCGCGGTTATATATGTCCACTAAAAGCAGGTTATCTAACAGAAGATTTTTAATAAAATTATCCCGGTCGTACCGCTCCTTATAGGCAATCAAAAGACTCTGAATCTGAAATACCGCGATCTTTCCAATGGTGTAGTCCTCCTCGGAATCCCCCATGGCTACGACGATGTACTCCAGCTGCGTGTCGTCATATACCTTAAAAAACTGGTTGCCCTGAAGCGTCTGGCTGTCCGCCTGGGACACCACGAAAGCGCTGATGGACTCCCCCAGCTTCTCATGCTCGTCGTCAGCTGTGGTCTCCGCCAGAACTTTCCCTTCCGTGTCCAGCACGCACATGTCTACCTTTGTAATCCCCTTTAATCCATCAATCGTATTCTGCAAAATCTGGTTTGATATCACTGCTGCACCTCCACACTAAATAATATCCTAAGTAACCTTCCTTCTTCCTGTTTGATTGTAACATTTTTTTATAAAAAAGTAAAGACACCATAATATTCCGCCCACTGCTGCCCCCGCCGTATCGATCAGCACATCCGTCGCCTTTCCGGTGCGCCCCGGCACAAATAACTGATGCACCTCGTCCGTGGCCGCGTAGGCCGCCGTCAGAAGAACCGAGTACAGCCACTCCTTTTTCATGGGCAGGCCCGCCAGACGGCGCACAGCCCCGCAGTGCAGAAGATTCGCAATCAGAGCCGCCAGCACGGCATACTCGGCGGCATGGGCAGATTTGCGCACAAAGAGCTCAATGCTCCTCGCGAACTCATCCTGCCTCTCCGGCGTCCACTCCCCATATCCCGGCACGAACCATTCCCCCACCACATGGCCCACTCTCAGGCTCATCTGGGAGGATTCATCCGCGTCCTGGGCCGACATGAAAAATATCAGCGCCATCCAGCCCACCACCATAATTATCGCTATCTTTCGCCTCATAGTTATACCTCATTTTATCGCAACATCTCTCATCGCCAGCTGGCCGGGAACATATAGTCCTCTCTGTGGTCCAGTGTGTCAAACTCATATCCCTGCTCCCGGATGTAATCGATTATCTCCCCCAGCACGGCCGCCGTATGATCCATAGCCATCGAGTCGTGCAGGAGAATAATCGGCTCGTCATACCGGGTGACGTCTTTTTGGACGTTCTGAAAAATCGTGTCGGCAGGCACATGAGCTCCTATGGAATCCTCGCCGGACACGTTCCAGTCAAAGCTGCGCACTCCCATCCCCTTCAGGCGCTCCAGCAGACGGTCCACGAAACCGCTTATATATCGGTTATTGCTTCCCCACGGAAACCGATGCAGGACGGGCTTCTGTCCGGTCGCCTTTTCAATGGCGCTCTCCGCCTTTTTGTAATCTTCAAAAAAAAGTTCCTCGCTGCCATACATTTCATTCTGTTCATGGGAATAGGTGTGAACTCCGATGGCATTTCCCCCCGCCAGCATATCTTTCAAAATCTGCTCCCTCTCCGGCGTGATCTCCTGGCCCACAAGGAAAAAAGTCGCCACTGCATCCTTTTCCCTCAATGTCTCCAGAACCTTTTTGGTGTTGTCGCTGGGACCGTCGTCAAAGGTCAGATAGGCCACTTTTTTCGTCTTTTTCTCCGGGGAATCTTTCTTTTCCGAATCCCCTATTTTCTGATTCTCATTTTTCATCTGTGTAAGAAGCTGCCCGGACGGTACGCAGACAGCCGTCTCCTGGGCGCTCTCTCCTGAAAAGAAGGATTCCCTTATCTCATGGTAAGCCAGCGCGCAGAGCGCGCACAGACACAGGATGTACCCTGCCTTTTTCATCTCACATCACCATTCTAAGGACTATCATTCCATTCTATTCAGAACGCGGTCAAATGTGCCGCCTTTCCACAATCCCGTACGTCAATCCATGATATCTACATTTTCCCCCCGGAGGATCTTGTTGATATTGCGCACGGCGCACATCTTTCCGCACATAGTACAGGTATCCTCCCTCTCCGGCGTACTCTCCGCCCTGTAGCGGCGGGCCTTCTCCGGATCGATCGCCAGCTCGAACTGCTTTTCCCAATCCAGGTTGCGGCGCGCCTCGCTCATCTGGTAATCCCAGTCGCTGGCTCCCGGCAGTCCCTTCGCCACGTCGGCGGCGTGGGCGGCAATCTTGGAGGCGATGATGCCCTCCTTTACATCCTCCACGGTCGGCAGGCGCAAATGCTCCGCCGGTGTCACATAGCAGAGGAAGGACGCCCCGTAGGAAGCGGCGATGGCTCCTCCGATGGCGCTGGTAATGTGATCGTATCCCGGCGCCACATCCGTGACAAGCGGCCCCAGCACATAGAACGGCGCTCCCTTGCACACCGTCTGCTCAATCTCCATATTGGCGCGGATCTGGTTCAGGGGCATATGTCCCGGTCCCTCGATCATGACCTGTACATTCTTCTCCCAGGCCCTCTGGGTCAGTTCTCCCAGCGCCACCAGCTCCGAGATCTGGGAAATATCTCCCGCGTCCTCGATGCTCCCCGGACGGCAGGCGTCTCCCAAGCTGATCGTCACATCATACTGCTGACAGATCTCCAGCAGCTCGTCGTATCTCTCGTAAAAAGGATTCTCATTGCCGGTCAGCTCCATCCAGGCAAAAATAATCGAGCCGCCTCTCGACACAATATTGGTGTGGCGCAGGTTCTGCTTAAAACGGTCCGCGGTAGCCCGATTGATGCCGCAGTGGATGGTCATAAAGTCCACCCCGTCCTCGGCGTGCATCCGCACCACGTCCATCCACTCGTCCGATGTAATGTCCTTCAGCGCCTTGTTATAATATACCACAGCGTCGTAAATGGGCACCGTCCCGATCACCGCCGGGCACTCGGACGTGAGCTTGCGGCGGAACTTCTGGGTATCCCCAAAGGAACTCAGATCCATAATCGCCTCCGCCCCCATGTCAATGGCAGCCTGTACCTTCTGCATCTCCACATCCATGTCCAGGCAGTCCCTGCTGGTTCCCAGATTCACATTGATCTTCGTCTTTAAAGCCTTTCCGATTCCGTACGGCTTCAGGCACTTGTGATTCTTGTTGGCCGGTATGACAATCTGTCCCCTGGCCACAAGCTCCCGCAGCGCCTCCACATCCATTTTCTCGTACTCGCTGACCGCCTTCATCTCCTCGGTGATCAGTCCTTTCCTGGCAGCATCCATCTGCGTCGTATAATCGCTCATAATTTCCTCCATTCCACAAAAAAGCCGCATCCTCACAGATGCGGCATAATCGTACTTCCTAAACTGGATTTCCTACGTTGGCATTACCCACATCAGGTCCATGGGTCGAAGGGCGCACCTTCCTCTCAGCCTGTCTGCAAGCTCCCCGCATATTCAATTCCTCTATTCAGTATACCTTACGTTCCTTCTTTTGTAAACAACTTTCTTCCATAAGATGAAACAGAGCGATCTTGTAAATCAGCACGATTTTCACATCCCGGTCGCAGTAGCGGTTCCGCACATACTCCGCCGCCTTATACGCATAGCTGCAGATCAGAACAGCCAACGACGCAAACAGCACCGCCTGTGAAAGCCCCAGACACAAAAGAATGAGAACCGCCGCCGCGGCCGCCATCGTTACGCGGGCAAAATTCCGGCTGATGCGGATCGAGCTCTGCACCGACTCCAACAGCCCCAGCATAGACTCATTGAGGGCGTCCGGCGACTGGCGGCGCAGGCTCTCATAGATATCAAAAAAAATATCCATGCTCTCTCTCTTTTGCAATTTATCCCTGTATATATAATAACGGCTCCGGCCAAATTCCTTCTCGATGAGTTTTCCCAAAACGCTTTTCACTGAAAATTCTCCTTCTTCCATCTGGTAAATTTCATATATCTTATAGTATTCATCCAGATCTTATTTGGTTATTCATAATTTGTTAACATTTTGTCAAAACAATCAACACATATGAATGGTATACTGATTTACGAAAAGAATTTCTTTTTCATAAGCATTTTTGGTTTATAACCAAACTTTCTCCTCTTTTTTTATTTATATTTACAGATTTAAAGGGAAGATGGTCCCCGCCATCTTCCCTTCTAATCTTTTAACAGCGTTTAATTTCCGTTCGTTCTTCTCCGTTTTTCTACAAATCGCGCTCAATGGAAATCTGGCTTCCGTCTTTCGTCTTTTTGACCTTGATCTGCTGCGGGATATTTTCCATAAGCTCTTCCCGGTGACTGATGATGCCCACCAGCTTGTTGCTCCCGGTCAGGTTGATCAAAATCTCCATGGCGCTGTCTATGGATTTCCGGTCCAGCGTCCCAAATCCCTCGTCCACAAAGAGCGCGTCCATCTGCACGCCGCCCAGATGGGAGGACACGGTATCCGACAGGCCCAGGGCCAGGCTCAGGGATGCCTTGAAACTTTCTCCGCCGGACAGATTTCCCACGGGCCTCCGGTGTCCCGTGTAATTGTCCAACACCTCAAGATCCAGAAAATTACTGCTTCTCTTTCCCAGGGAATCTTCCTGCCGGTACAATTCGTACTGCCCGTCGCTCATGGGCAGAAGCCGCCGGTTGGCGGCGGCGATGATCCCGTCGAATCCCGCGGCCTGTATGTACTGCTCCAGTGTAATCTTTCCGTTTCCCGTGGTGCCCCTGACCAGATTGTAGAGCCTCTGGCAGATCTCGTTCTCTTTGCCCGCTTTTTCTAAATCCTCCTTCCGGTCCAAAATACGCTTCTGCTTATCTTCATTCGTCCGAATCCGGTTTTCACTACTGATATAATTTTTCCGGATCCGGTCTGTTTCTTCTTTCTGCTGATCGCACACCGCCGTTAATGCCGCGATGTCCGTCATCGTTTTTCCTTCCGCATCGGCCCGGGCGTCCGCGAGCTGCCTTTTATTTGTCGCGTCGGCCTGGGCATAGTCATGGAGCTCTCGGTCCGACGCCGCGATGTCTTCTTCACTCACCACATAAGACAGCATTTCCTCCACCGAAGAAAAACCGTTTGCGCTGACCGCATCATCCCGTTCTTTTTTCGAAATTTCCTCGTCTTTTTCCTTCTGCTTCATGCTGTCATTCAGTGTATTCAGCTTTGACCGGATGGATGTGACCTCTCCATCCGCTCTTCTCTTTTCCTCCTCCGCTTCCGCGATACTGCCTTCTATCCGGTCTTTCTCCGCCTCAGCCCGATTCCACTCTTGTTGTGCCATTTCCCAGTTCGGATAGCTCAATTCCTCCAGCATCTTTAACGCGGTTTCCGTCTCCGCCAGCTCCCTTTTGACGCTTTGCTTATCAACATCGATCTTTTCTCTCTGAGAACGTAGATTCTCCATCTCCTGTCCCTGAGCGGCTTCAAGGTCAGTTTCCGCCTTTTTACGCCTCTCACAGTCTTCGTTCAGAGAATTACATTTTTGCCTGTTCGCCTCTGACAGCGTCCTCACCCGATCTCTCGCTCTCCCCGCTGTCTCCATCAGCTTCTCAAACGGCTCACCCTCCGCCTCCATGGCCAAAAGCGGGTTCTTCACACAATCCAATATGGCATTCCTAATCCGGGCCTCAATTTCTTCCAGAGATGTCTTTGCCTTTTCCGCCTCCGTGTTGACCTGGTTCTTTTTCTCCTGAAGATTGGATTCTTTTTTCTGGAGCTTTTTAAAATCCCCTTCGGAAATAGAATTCTCTTTCAGGCTGGCCGGTTCCGGATGATGCACGGAACCGCACACCGGACATTTTTCACCCTCTACAAGCTTTGCCGCCAGAAGTCCCGCCCGGCTGTCTTCAAGGATGCGCTCCGCCTCCGCTCGACGGCTGCTCGCCTCCTCATACTTACTGCGCGCGTCCAAAAAATCCTGTTGCTTTTGAGCGAGGGCTTTCTTCCTCGTTTCCCTCTCCGGTATCTGATCGTCCAAAATCCTATCCAGATTCTCCAAAAGAGCTGTCAGATCCTTGCTCTCGTTCTGTGCCGCAATCTGCTCAGCCGGCCGGTCTTTTAATTCCCGGACTGTGTCAGTAAGAACCTTTATCCTCTCGTTGAGAGATTTCTCACATTCCTGTAATTTCTCTTCTTCCGCGTGAATATTTTGATCCCGTGCTTCCAGTTCCTCCCATCTTTTTTGGAGCGCCTCCCTCTGCCGGTATTTCTTCTCATCATCGCGGATTCTGCTTATGACCAGCTTTAATTTCTCTGCCTCCGGCTCCTGCTTTTTTGCATTGTCAAGAACTTCTCTGGCCTGACCGGCATCCGTTTCGGCCTCCGCAAGGCGGAATTTTGTCTCCTGAATCCACTCTCCTGTCAATGACACGTCGTCTCGTCTTTTTTCCCACACGTCATAAGACGGCTTCACAAAATAGGTGGCCTTCTTCCTCCGCTCCAACAGCAGGGACATTTCATCCATTTTTTCCCTTATTTTTTCAAGCTCCTCACGCTTCTGTTCCAGCCGGTCTCTTTTCTCAATGAAATTATTATTTGTCCTAGCAAGGGCAAGCTGATCCTGATTCTCCTTTAACTTCGCCTCCGCTTTTTCAAGCTCCTCCCGCTCCTGTTCCAGCTGTTCCCTGTCCAGCAAAATCAGACGCTCTATTACCGACAAAATCTCCTCCAGATTCCACACGCTTCCCGACTGCCCGGCCCGGCTTTTGAGATCCTGCAGCTCGTCCAAAAGTTCGTCCCCTTCGCGGGCCGTCACATCTTCAAAATGCTGAATAATGCTGTTCTCCGCGTCCTCTTTCCTCCTTCTGCCAGCGTCCATCCGCTCTTTCAGGATAGCTTCTATTTTTTTATATCCGCTCGTCAAAAATATAGTGCGCAGTATCTCCGTTCTCTGCTCCGTTCGGGCATTCAAAAGTCCCCAGAATTCCCCCTGGGCAATCATCACGATCTGTTTGAACTGTTTCTCGTCAATATGCAGCAGTTCCTTTACCGCATTATTGACCCGTGTCACTCCCTCGATTGACTGCTGGCCTTCTTCATAAAAAGTCGCCGCTTCACTTTTCAATACCGTGCCGGAACCGCGCTGTTTTTTCCTCTCATAAGACGGCTGCCTCCGAACGTGAAATTTCCGCCCCTGATGGGTGAAATAAAAATCCACATAACTCTCGACCGAATCATCAGCATATTCGCTCCTCAGATTTTTCGTGTCCCTGTAGGAGCCGCTGGTCGTCCCATATAGCGCAAAACATATGGCGTCAAAGAGCGTAGTCTTCCCCGCGCCTGTGTCTCCGGATATCAAAAACAGCCCCTTTTCCTCAAAATCGCTAAATTCAATTTCAGGAATTTCCCCCGCAAAGGGGCCAAGTGCGCTTATAATCAGTTTAACCGGCCTCATGGATAACACCTGCCTCTCGCGCCGCGTCCATCATTACATCCATCTCTTCTTCCGTAATCTCACAGCCGTACATCAGTCTGTAAAATTCCTCCATCAGCTCCGGGAAGGATCTCTCCCCGGCAATTTGGCCGATGTCCGCCTGCTCCACCTCTCTTGTGTGAGAATTGTCAAAGTCGATCCGAACCGTATTCGGATAAGTCTGCTGGAATATCCCCATGGCGTCGTTGATGATATCCTCGTCCGTCAATGTGGCGTAAATAAAATCCTCTGTCCCGCTTACATTCTTTTTGTCCAACAATTCCTTCATCGTCCCCTTTATATGCCTCAGATTCCGCATGGGCTTCAGGGGAATGAGCTCGATCCGGACCTTTTCCCCGGCGGATACCGTAACGAGTGGAACCGACTTTTCATTACAAGCCTCACTGAGCGAATATTTAAGGGGAGAGCCCGCGTACCGGACCTCATCCCGCCCGACTCTCTGGGGCGAATGGATATGCCCCAGCGCCACATAGTCAAAATCATCCAGACAGTCGTATCCAATTTTTTCAACTGTCCCCACGCTCTGCGTGCCCATGCCCTCCGAACCGGCTAACGCGGGATCCTCTCCCTTTCCCGCGACAAATTGATGGGCAACCAAAATATTTTTAATATTTTTATTTATAGGCGTATTTTTTAAAATAGTCCGGACCGCGTCCTCATAATTTTCTATGGCTTCCTCCGGGAAAAAATGCCTCACCTGGGAGGCCTTTACAAACGGAAGCATATATATGTCTATCTCCGCATCCCCGTCAGAAACGCTCTGCTTGTGGAGCGTCCCGTCAAAGACGGCCTCTATAAAAATCTGATTCGCCTTAAACAGATCGCTTCCGTAGTGCAGGCGATCGTCCGAATCGTGGTTCCCGCTCACCATAAATACCTTTATTTTCCGCCTGGCCAGCTCATTCAGAAAATAGTCCAAAAGCCTCGTGGCCGCTTCGCTGGGCACCGTCTTGTCGTACACGTCCCCGGCGATCCACACGCCGTCTATGGATTCTTCGTCCGCAATATGAAGAATCTGATCGAGTATATACCTCTGGTCCTCAATCAAGTCAAAATCGCTCAATGATTTGCCTAAATGTAAATCTCCTATATGTAAAAATTTCATAATATGCCTTTCTAATTTCTCGATATCTCCTAATCGCTACAAATGATATGTCTCCAGCATGGCTTCCTGATACGCCGCTTTCTTTTCCCGAAGCATCATTTTTTTGATTTCCTGCAATCCCTCTGCCTTTACCTGATCCAGCTTTTTCAGACGGCTCTCTTCAATTCCAAGCTGGGAAATATACCGCATGTAATACTCTTCTTTGTAGTTCCAGAAACGGACGCGGCTTCCATATCGATCCTTTAGTTTCTGGGCAATCATCAGCCCTTCCGGATCGTAATCGCCCGCATAATAAATATTATTCCGACATGTCAGCATGTCTAACAGCACCCACACGGCCAGCCGAAGCTGCCCATTGCCGCACAAAAAAGAGTTCTTCGGATACTGCTCGCAGAGCCAGGAAAAGACCGCTGGATTTTCTACCATGTAGACCGGATCTGCGTCCGCCCACATCTCCCGCATGTCTCCCAGCGCGCGGAGCGTAATCTGAACCGGCTGGCTCTCTCTAAAAAATCCCTCTATTCCCTCGTGCATCCGCCCATCTTTTTTCCTGCCATGAATCCGGTATGCCAATACTACATTTGACAGATCATCTTTTAAAATACCCGCCCGGTAAAACAGCTGTCTCTTTTGCTCCGTCTTAGAAAATCCCTCTGTTCCCTCGTCGGTAAAAATGTATTTCAGATAATCGTACAGCAGCCGCTCCCCCTGTCTGCCCCTGTCAAAAAAATGCGGATCCCCCGTGGTTCTCGCTGCAAATACGGCAATTGTCTCCACCTCTCCCCGCTGGGACGGAAAGCTCTTTACGGCCTCCAGTACGTTTTGAAGGACCGCGCGGAAAGAGTCCGCGTCCTCCCGGTACTGGCTCATAGCCGCCCGGTGGTACAGATTGGCGGTACCATCCGCCATCTCCTGGAGCCACTGCCGCTGCCGCTCTTCTTTGCACTGTGATAAAAGCTCTTCAAAAAATGTATCCTTTTGCCGCTGCTCCCGGGTCTTTTTTTCTCTTTTCGTCTCCAGCGTCCGCCCAAAATAGCAGCAGAGAATCTCCTCCCACGCAAGTCCGTCAAAACGGCTCCCCTCTAACGCCTTTTCCATTGTCTTGCCAGAGATCTGAACCGGTTCTTTTCCGATATAATCCTTCTGTAAAAATCCGCCAATCTGCACCTTCTCCTCCCGGCTCAGCCCCTCCAGCCGAATGCTCCCGCCCATATGGCCCAGACTTTCGCATTTCTCCCAAAAGAGTTGAAAAACCTTGTGAAATACGGGACGATTCTTAAAATACCGGATACATTCCTCCATCTTATCACAGCACAATTTCATCACCTATTTCCTTTGCTATTTTTCGCACTTTCCCATTCCACACAAAGGGAAACACCGCTACGTACTTCACATTCTCCGGTCGGTGCAGCTCGTAAATAGCCAGCGATGGCACCGTCTCATAATCCCCCCACAGAATCTGGGAATTGATAATAAAATTAAATTCAAATTCCACCATAAGCCGGAACATATCTTTAACATTCATTTCATCGACTCCGGCAAATGCCTCATCCAGAGAAATCATCCTCGGGGCGTCGTCCCTGGCGCCTCTGTACTTTGCCACAACAGCAGAAAACAGAGGTACATACATCGCCATCGCCTTTTCTCCGCCGCTGAATGTAAAAAACACCCGGTCTGTGAGTTCCTTCTTTTTCTCGCCGGTCTTCTGGCACTCCAGCTGAAATTCAAACCATTGCCGGTAATCCAGTATTTCCCGCATAATTCCATGGAAGGATTGATATCCCGCGCCCTCCTCCGCCTGCCTGCGCACCTCGTTAATTTTCGAGCGAAAATGCCCTGACAATTTTTCTATATCCTCCTCCCGCATGATTTCCGCGTCTTTCTGCAAAAGCTCTACCAGGGCGTTTGTGTCCAGCTGACCTTCCTTTTCCGCCCGCTTGCTCCTCCATCGGAGACTGAGCCGCAGGCCGCTGGACGTCTGCATGGATTCCATAAGGGCGTTCATGTTTTCCACCCAGCGCCTGCTGGCATGAATCCTCGCCCGGATTTTCTTGCTGATCGTATTTGCCAGGATATCCTCGAACAACTCGCGGTCCTTGTCGCTGAGCAGGCGCTCCCGTTCCTCCCTGTCCGCTTCCAGCTTCTGCCGAAGTTCCCGGAATGAAATAGACGCGCCCCTGTATTTGGCACGAATATCCAAGCGGGATATCCGAACTCCCAGCTCGGAATACGCCTCGCTCAGCTCTTCAAAATCTGTCTGTAATGTAATCTGGTACTCTGTCAGGTGTACCTTATACTGATGAAATACTTCCTGCACCTTCCCATACAAATCCTCCTGGCTTTTCTCCCCGGTCATTCCCCGCAGCATCCTCTGGACGTCTCTGGCCCTCTCCTCCGGCAGCTTTTCTCCGCTTTCCTCCGACAGTACGGACACATCTTCCACAGACAGCCTGTACTCGCTGTCAAACACCTCTTCCAGCTGTTTTTTCCGCATTCTCTCCCTGGCAAAAAGCTCTTCGTTTGTCTGACGGTCTCCGCGAAGCTGCTCGATCTTGTCCTCCAGGTTTGTCTCTCTCCTGGCCGAGACCACAATCTCGTTCTGCAGCTCGCCCAGGCGCTTCACGCAGTAATCCAGACGATCGCGGATCTGCTCATAATCCGTCAGCGCAAGCTGCTCGCGCACAGATAAAAGCTTCGCTTCCTGCTTTTTTTGGGCAGCTGATATACGGCCGATCTCATAACGGATATCGTCCAAATCCTGATCCAGCTCCTGCAAGCTCTCTTCAAACCCTTCAAGCATGCGGGTGCCGTTTAAATAAGCGCCATGTCCCTTTTTGACATCTGATAGCAATCTGTCATATTGTCTCAGGTTTTCCATCTCTTTTTGAAATGCCTCAAGACGGTGGGGAAGATATGCCTTTGCGCAGATTTCCTGAGCCTGAAGACTTACATCCTCCCACTCCGCCCGCTTCCGCTCCGACTCTTCTTCTTTCCTGCGCAGCGCGGACAACATGTCCGACAGATTCTTTTCCTTTTCGTCTAACTGCTTTCCGGCCGTCTTCAAATCCTCATCTCTGGGAAAAGCCGAAAATTCTTCTTTTAATGTACATAGCCGGTTCTCCCGCTCACGCAGCTCCGCCTCCAGCTTCCCCAGGCTATCCTCCAGCTCACCCTGTCTCTGCCGCAGCTCGCGCAGTTTTTCCTCCTTGTAGCGCTCCCTTGAAGCCGCCCCTATAAATCTGGCCGCATAAGTCCGGCTTGTGTTTCCCTCCATGAGCCCTATCTGATAACGGCCCTGACGGTCGGTCCAGGTCCCGGTCATTCCCTCACTGCCACGCTCCAGCCCGATTGCCGACAGCGCCGCGCTCACCTGCATATACCGCCAAATGTCCTCCTGCCCATTTTCCACGTCCAGAAGATCCGCCAGGCTGCCGCCTCGTGCAGGAACCGCATCACTGAAAATATATTTGTCACAATGTCCGGCATCCAGCGCCATCACCGAATCCCGATATTCCCCCGGCACAATCAAGGCATCCAGCAGGCCCATCTGCAGAAGGGCTTCTTCAAGCTGTCCCCTCTCGCCGTCTGTCAGCTCGTCCTTAAAATCCACGGTTTTATAAAATTCCAGGAAGGGAATTTCAAGCTCTCTTAATTTTTCCCTGTTCCGCAGCACCTCAGGCGTCCGCTCCGGCTCCGGTTCCCTGACGCTCTCCCACTCTCCGATCTCAATCTGCAGCTGCTCCAGCTCTTCTTTCAAGGGCTGACACTGACGGATAATCCCGCTCTTTTGATCCCGCAGATCATCCTCAATACAGTTATGCCGGTTGCGGACAGACTGAATAATCTCCGAATAGTCGTCCCCGTACCGGTAACTCTCGATCCATCTTGCAATTTCCTGCAGCTCTTCCGATGGAACATGCAGTTCTTTATTTTCCTTTTCCCACCTGTAAATCCGTTCCAGCAATTCGCTCTTTGTCTCATGAAGCAATTCGGCATACTGCCCGCATTCCCGCTCCGCGGCGTCACGCGCAGCCTTGGCTTCATCCAGCTCCTGCAGGGCGCGGTCGTAAGCGTCGCGGACATACTTTTCTTTCTCCAGAATACGGATGCCCTCTTCCACCCTGTCGCGGTGCGCCTGAAATAATTGCTCGTGGGCGGCAAAGGAATACTCCTCGTCCCGCCTCTCGCGCAGCTCCTGAACCAAAAAGCCGCTATCGTCAAAGGGACTGTCCTCCATAAGATCTTCCATTTCCTCCAGAGAACGCAGAACCTGATCCCATTCCCGTTCGTTTTTCTCCTGCTGCCCCTTTCTTTTTTCTTCCATATCCAGTCGATTTTCCGACTTACGCGACTCCTGCCGCTCCTTCTCCTCTAACTGATCTCCACAGTCCCCGATCTCTCCAAGAATACGCTGTTCTTCATCCTTCAGCCGCGCCGCGTCACTCTGGGAAAGCGAGTCCTTTTCCTCCTGCATGACCTCCTGCTCCCTCGTCAGCGCCGTGTAATTCTCCCGTTCCCCGGTCAGGGCCGCCTCCGTTTCTTCCAGCTGTCTCGTCAGCTCACCGGCCATTTTTTCATATCTGTCACATTCTTTTCCTGCTTCCAGATACGCCTCCGCCTTGTCATACAGAACTGCCCGGACATACTGTTCATAGGTGCGCGCAATCTGATCCGCCGCGCCAATGCTGTCCTTCAGAGAATCCAGGCTGGTTCTCATATTGTCCATATTTTCTATGGCTTCTGACATCGGGCGCAGATCCTCCTCCGACAGCGTCTGCAGGGAATTGCTCAGAATATCATTGATCACAGAGGGCTTAAAATCCTTTGAAAGCTTCGGCGTGCGAAGCTGTATAAGCAGCTCCAGCAGCTCCTTGTACTCCTCGATTGTGTCAAATCCGAACAAAAGGCGGTTCACGCAGCTGACGTACTCACTCTGCGTATCCATCACCTTTCCGCCATCCTCTAAGCGGTTGCGCAGTTCCGTTCTGGAAAAAGGTATTTTGTTATGAACGTCGCGGTAGAGAAAAAAATCCTTCCCGATTCTTCTTCCATCTGTAATGCAGAAATACCAAGACTCCAGTTTTTTATTTTTTCTTGCGCGAAGTCCGATGCCGATAGTCACGTACTGATCGGTCTCGCGGCGCCTGCACTCCAGATAGAGATAGCCTGTCCGCTCATCGCGCTCATCCCCTTCCTCCAGAAGATAATTTTCCATCTTCCTCGCCCGCGATCCAAACGGATCCAGCCGCTCCGGGCGCATATTCCCATCCAGCAGAAGAGGAATAAGGCTCTGCATCGTCACGGATTTTCCGGAACCATTTGCCCCGCGCAATAACATCCTGCCATCCAAAAAATAATATTCTTCCTCATCGTAATACCAGAAGTTGATCAGCCCCACTCTGTGCATCTGCCATTTATCATTTCTCATAACTCTCTCCATTGCTATTATTCATTCTGCTGTTGAAAATCCGCCGGATACTCTCCCGCAATCTTCCCGACCACCGGATTTACAAACACATCACTGCCGCTCATCTGTATCAGCTGAAGCTCTTCCATATACTGCGTAATCTCCCTGATGAGCTCTGCCGTCGTCTTTTCCCTGTAGGTCTTGATAAAACCGTTTCCATACATCGTCTTGCACGTTTCAATAATCTGCTCAAATTTTGCCCGTGAAATGCAGATTCTCTCATTCGCCGGCACCTCGATTTTCCCCTGTTCAACTTCGCGCAAGAGCAGCCCGCCGCACAAGAGCGCAATATCCGAGAGCGTATTTTCTTCCGGAAAACACCGCCCCATGCGACTCTCCTCGCCTAACACCATAAAAGCGCTTGTCCGATGAATCTGAAGGCTGCAGTCAAACAGCTCCTCCAGCTCGCCCCGAAGCATCCCCCGGTAATTTCGGATATAGGCAAAATCCTCTTCGTTGCGATCCGTCTTGCTGATTCCCATAGACATGATCAGATTGCGGTACACCCGCTGCCTGCGGACGATTCCGCGATCCGCGTTGATATCAATCCACTCCTCATTCAGAAAATCCTCCTGTCCCGTATATCCCATGATGTCTCTGGTGAAATTCCGGGTAAAATATTTGGATACTCCTGTATTTTCATATAAAACCTCGCTGTCCGCGTCTTTTGCAAATCCCTCCTCATCCCCATCGTTTACATTCATCATGCCGCACCCGACACAAAATTTGATGACGCGGATCAAACTGCGCCGATGGTGGTAGACGGTCCAGTCCGTATCCATCTCCTGATTCTGTCCCTGCACATATTCTGTGAGCTCCGACAGAACGAACTGCTCCTCCGGCTCCTTATCCTCTAAAAACATAAGGACACAGCAAAAATACACATAGTCCCGGATACCCTTAAATTCCAATATTCCCATCCAGTTCTCCGGCTCCGCGGGCACTTTTTCCGCCTTGACAAGCATAGGATTGACAATTACCTGATAGCCCATTTTTTCCATGAGAAATTTTTTTACTTCTCCCAGCTCATCCTTGAGCTGATAATACAGTTCTTTTTCCCGCGATTTCAGAATCCAGCGGCGACTGAGCAAAATCTCCAGCGCCTTCACTGCCATCCCTCCTCCCCGGTAAATACCAATGTGTATGCGGGCATCGTAAATTCTCCATCGGTGCAATGAAGCACACAAGTCTCCCCTGCATTTTCCTCGATATAATACTCCCGTCCCTCCTCCGTCTTCGCCCTCTTGCTTTTTCTTTCCAGCGCCTTGGAGAGCCATGTCAGAAAAACATTCCGAATCTGCGGCTCAATCACTGGAAGTTTAGAAAAATCCAGACGGCCGCCCTCAATATATCCCTGCAGCAGAGCCCGTTCCCGCTGCGCGCGTTCCAGAATCTGGCGTCGGGTCCTCTCCTTTTCCTCCGTGCGGTACACAATTCCTGTCCTCTGGGTCTTTCCGCGGTAAGTGCGCACTCTCGGCTGTATCGTGACCCAATGCGGCGGTTCCTCGTACACGCCGCTGTTGATGCTCTCCGTCTCCCGTATCACATCCGCTTTTAAGTGCAACGGCTTCTCAATGCCAAAGACACAGGCGGACAATCTGTGGGCCTCGTTCAGATTCCGGCATTTCATAAACATCTGTGCAAGCTTTTTGTACTCCTCCCGCCGATTCGCCCCGCGATTGCTCCACTCGCTGATCCGCATGGCATAACGGGTAATCTTTCGTATGATTTCATTTGTCGTGTCAAATACCTTGCCCGCCTCTGACTCTTTCCCGTCTCCTCCATAAAACCATCGGACAATGCTGTCCCATCGTCCCATGATATTCTCCCACACCTTTTCCTCCGACACTTCCACATCCATACGCGGAATCGCCAGCTCATACTCCTTCACGCTCGTCAGAATTTCCTCACATGTACGCTCATCCACTCCTTGAATATACTTCTCAATCATGGCCGCGTTCATCTGCAGGCTCTTCACAAAATTCCTCAGGTATTCAATCAGACGATCCTTGAACACGAGAAACTCTTTCGTCTTCATCATCTCTTCCGCTTTCACACTATTGAGCGTTCTCATGTAATCCTGATAATTCTGGTTCAAGCGGACAAAATCATTGTTCAGGTCGTTCCACCATCCGTAAATCCTCTCGCCCGGCTGTCCCCGCATATCCTTCATCCGTGAAAAATGCAGGCGGATCCGTTCAAGCAGCGTCGGCTCCAGAGACGCCCCCTCAACAAACAAATTCTCCAGACGCACCACCATGCGCTCAATTTCAACCGAATATTCGGATAACTGATAGCGGAATTTTTTATTTTTAAATTCCTCTATCGTGCTGACCTTGCGGGCATCCTGAATCGTGGCAAGGTTCCCCCACTCCACCAGCACAGCGAGATCCTGCTGGCACTGCTCCATCGTATAATCTGAAAAAAGAGGGTCCTGCCTGAGCTCCTCATACACTTCTTCCTGATACATCCAATATCTCAGTTGCTCATAATATAAATAAAAAAGCCGCACAATAGGACGATACCGGTCTGTATTTTCCACATTCAGATACTTCGCCTCTGTGAGCGGCTTCGTCAATTTCTCTGTGACCTTCATAAGGGGTAGCCTCTCCTTCCTTCGTCTTACGCTTACACTGTATCGAACATATGTTCAGTATATCATGAATCCATTCTCGTGTAAAGGTTATTTTCTATTTTTTTCCTGCTGCTTTTTTTACTGCTTCATCACCCAGGCAAACGCCTTCGCCATTCTCTGATCGGTCTCCCTAAAATGCCCGCCCGGATTCCATTCCAGAACGCAGGTTTTCCCCTGCCCTTTCAGCCAGTCATAGGTCTCGCGAATCCTCTCCCCCACGGTAGCCATAACGGGGTTCCGCGTCTTCTCCTCCTTGCTGCCAAGGCTGAGATACACCGTGTCGCTCTGAAATTCATGCTCTTTCATATATTCCACAAATCCCGGAAACCAAACCGAGGGGGACGCCGCGGCAACCCCCTCAAATATACTCGTCTGGCACGCTGCCCATAAAGCAAACAGCCCCGCCAGCGAATAACCGCCGATGTAGTATCTCTTGCTCTGGTCGGTACAATAAGCAAGCACCTCCGAAAGCGTGCGGGCCGCCCCATCCCCAAAGTCTTCTTCCCCATACACCGCAGGGGCGCTCCACGGAGACAAATCCAAATTCCAATTCTCCACCTGAAAAGCAATTAACCGGAATCCTTCATCAACATTCTCACTTATGAAAGCAAATTCTTTTTCAAGCAGCGCGGCTTCGTGGGCATTGACCATCTGTATCAGAATTGTAGACGCTGATGGGGAACCGTATTCAAATGTAAGCATTGTAAATCTCCTATTTTTTGCGCATTTTGCCGGGACTCTCATATCCTCTCTTGTTGCTTTTACTTAATTTGCGTTCAGCTTAGACAAAAGAGCTTCCTGAAGCGTCTGCGAAAAATTTATTCCCCGTCTTGTGGCCTCATCGTTCATCCACTCCGGGATGCTCAACGTCTTCTTTACTGCTCTTGACCGACTTTTTCTCCAATATTCATACATGTCAATCTCAACCACCATAAGGCAGCCGCCCTCTTCCGCTTTAATCGCATCCGGCTCCGATGCTTCCGGAATCTTTTCACCTGCCTCCATCATGCTTGAGATAGACAGACCGAGCGCATCCACCGCCATCTCATACGACTGTTTCATATCCTCACCCTGTGTCATACATTCTGGGATATCCGGGAATGTCACCCAGAACCCGCCTTCCTCCGCTCTGTGAAAAATGGCAGGGAAAAAAAGTCTTTCCATACGTGACAGCCTCCTTTTCCTTATCTTGATTATATTACGTATTCTTACGTATTGCAAGACTTTTTACATAATTTACACAATTCTACATTCATTCATGATAAATGACTACCAAATTCAAGTTTCACCAATCTTACCTTTCCTCCTCATACTCCTCGATTGCGCCATCTACGCCATACGCATATTCCCTCCCTATCTCTTTTTCTTATTTTCCATACTTGAAACAACTGCTCCCAATTTTAACGAATCTTCCAGTGTCCATTTCTTTCCAGAACCAATACTCGCTCCCATTGCTGCTCCGAAAACAGCTCCCTTGTCAATTTTCTTGTTCTTATCAAAAGCTCCTCCTGTACCCAACGCTGCTCCTACAATCGCATCCTTGTCTCCAAATAATCCCATATTAATCTCCCTTCCGACCACTATGTAGTCTAAAACATCAACAAATATTTAATTGTTATCAAAGTAAATTTCCTGCAGCCTTCACAAAATATCTTTTCTTTCTTGGTCATTCACACCTCCCGCTTTCTTGTGTTGTGAATTCACATTGCTCTTAAATTTTTGCCGACTCCATGTTATGCTCCATATTATTTATTTTTCTTGGTTATCTTGCACTTCCATTCTACATCCTTACCAGTACCATAAAACGGTCTTGTTCTTCGAACTTATGTTTCCCTTATGGTCGAAAATATAAGTGCGACCATGCTGGACACACCCTATAAAAACTATGCCAGTTCATTTTTTTACTTTATGCCGTATTTTTCCTGCAACCGCTTAACTTCTTGGCCGAACCGACGTGTGATTTCCCTTCTTTCTTTCATTTCCGGATTTCCGTCGATTCCGGCATTTCTTGGCTTGTCTTTATACTTTTCCTCAATAGCCTCCGCCTGACTCATTGTTTCTTCCATCAATCGTTTTCCTTCCTCCATATATGCGTCCCATGCTTCTTTATCGTTTCTTTCTTTCATACTTGAAGCCATACTTTTTCGCCAACCTCCTGACATTTGACTTCCCTCCGGATAATTCTATCATATTAAACTATGCTTATCAGTACTTTATTAAGCTATTCTTTAATTTCTTTTGCATCTTGTCAGCACAATATTGCACAAATGCGGATAAGTTCATGTTTTTCAACTTTGCTGTGTCTATCTAACAATCCGAAATATTCTCGAGTCATATGTATGAGAATCAACTACTGATACTCTACAATTTATCCATTGAAGTTTTTTGTTCATACTATCCTGTAACGCTTTCATGATCATCTTTTTGGATCGCGTCTTCCCAGCAAAATCGCCTTCAAGAAACAAAATAACATATTTCTTTTTCGAATCATCAGGAAAGCTGTCACTTAACATAAATTGTATACATTCCCTTAAATCGTCCACACACTCTTTTGTATCTTCAAAGGATTTTGCCCCAACCAAAGCAGCTAATGTCATTGCTGCTTTCTGTGCTACTTCAATATCCAGACTATCTCTGCCCTCCACATCAACAGAAGTATGTGTCGTATCGTGTTTTTGGTTATTCGGGAAAATTCTCCACCGACAATTTCCTTCATTCCCAGTACAGTTCTTTACTTCTATAAAAGCAATCTTATCTTTATTAACAGAGATAAAATCAACACCCTTTGCTCCCGGTAATTTATTGAAATAATCCCTATAAAATTTTGTATCATCAAATTTTATCACCGTATCATTCTCTGAAAACTGAAACTTTAATCCACTTTCTTTCCTGATATTATTCTCCATAAATAATCCTCTGTTCTCTATCATACATCGCATCAAATTCCTCCATAATTGCATTATGTTCCAAATCAGATGCTGAATTTTTTATTTCGTAACTAATATTTCGTGTTTTTTCATCCCTAAACAATGAAATAAATCTGATATCCAATTTTTGGGGATTTAATTCCGGATAAGCTTCAATCATATTAAACTCCTGTTGAATAAAATAATCATGTGTGGAAACAAAAATCTGTACTCCCATCTGTGCTAAAGCAACCATTGCCTGTACAATTGGGTGAATCATTTTAGGATTCATATTCGTTTCTGGCTCATCCCAGAATAAAATTGTATTTTTATTTAAACTTCCTGAAAGAATCATATAAACAATCATGGATAGCTTTCTATATCCATCTGAAAGCAATCCCATCTCAAATTCACCTTCACCTTTGATTTTGAAATAAAATTTCTTGTTTTTCTGAACAATTTGTCCTTTCATTATGTCTTCCAAATTATTTAATACCTGATTCTGTTCAGTAGTGTTAGGACCTTTTGAAATTGGTCGATCCAAAAGTTTTGCAAGGTCATAATACATCTCTTCGAAATCTATATGATATTCATCATATAACGACACAAAATGTTCTACCGTAGAAATCATTTCCTTTGTAGGAATATAAATAACATCATATTTCTCTGTTTTCTTACTTTGTACTATGGAAACATCTGCATGATTTTCCTGTCTATTTCCAAATCCAACTGCAATCTTTTGATTCTTATCCAAATCGAGAGAAAATTCTGTTCTGTTACTTCCTTGTTTACGGCTTACTAATCTGCCAATTTTCATTTCATCAGGACGGAACACACCTTGGATTTTTTTTACAAAAATCTGCTCTTCCATCTCTTTTGTCAAATTATCTCTATTTCCATTACTAAGCGGTTTTATCAAAGAATACATCACTTTCAAAATCGTTGTTTTTCCGGTGCTATTTTCACCACTAATAACATTAATGTTATCTGACCAATTCATTTCTGCATTTTCAAACGCCATAAAATTATTTAATGTTAACTTTTTAATTTTCATATCTATTTATCACCTCATTCTTCACTCTATATTTTTGCCTATAAATCTATTTTTAATGCCCTCTTCCCTTCCTGAGACAGAATAAATGTTTTAATAATCCCTGAGGAATTCGCAATTTTAACAATTATCCAGATAAATCCCCTAATTATGTGCTATTCTATCATATAAAACCCTGTTTTTCAATAATAATCGTAGAAATGATAATTTCCTTCTCTCTTTTGCAATTAAAAGGGGATCCATCAGCCAGCGATATCTGACGAATTCTCTGTTTCTTTTTATAAGCACATCTAGCACTTTTACCATATATGTCTACAAGCCGTTCTCTATATTCATCATTATTCTCTACGCAAGCCGAACGGTCTTGTTCTTCGAACTTATATTTTCCTTGCAGTCGAAAATATAAGTGCGCCCATGCTGGGCGCACCCTATAAAAACTATGTCAGTTCATTTTTTGGCTTTATGCCGTATTTTTCCCTGATTTCATCCACACGCCTATCCATTTCTTTGTCGATATAGGCATAATACTCCCTGTTGGTATCCAGGCCACGATTTATGCCCTCTTTTTTTAGGCGGGCCATAACTTTGAGCGTTTCATTGGTAGCCCACCGAAGAACGTCCATACATTCTTCGTCCGCTTTCTCCTCATTCGTCACGCTTCCACCTCCTGTAACCTATTTCCAGATATTCTGCTTCCAATATAACCATTGTGCTTCGGTCTCCAATGTGACTGCTCCGTCTCCTTTCAATCCTTTTTTGACGTACTCTTTGACCAGATACATATGTTTGTCATTCCCATGTGTTCCATATTTTCTCCCTTCTCCGTCCGGCTTCGCATGCCCGCTGCCATTTCGGTCAGTGTCGTTCGGCTTCTCTCTTGACATCCTATCATATTAAACCATGCTTGTCAGCGCTTTATTAAACTATTCTTTTAATTTTTTGACAAGTTTGCAGACCAGCCAGTAGCCGCAAACGAAAGCTGATCAAATTTCACCAATCTTCCCCTTCCTCCTCATACTCCTCGATTGCGTCATCTACGCCATACGCATAATCCCTGTCATTATTATATCTGTCGTAATCATAGTCTCCGTCCATATAGACATCATCATATCCATCATCGTAAGATTCATATGACTTCTTTTTGGTTGTTGTACTTTTCTTAGTATTACCGCTATATGATGGGCGTTTGGTCGTAGTTGATTTGCTGCTGTAACTGCTGGTGCTTTTCGAATCACTCTTGGACGAGCTGCTTGAGGATTTGCTGCTATAGGAATAACTCCCATATGCGGATGCGCTCCCGCTTGACGGCTTGTGCAGATTACAATAACCACTGTATTTAGCCCGTTCGTTATTACAGCCGGGAGCAAGGCATTCGGGCACATTTGCATCGTCCATAACAGCGCCGGCCCATGCGACGCCTACGAACACAAGAAAGACTACAGCACACAGTACCAAAGTAGAATTTTTCATATAGATCAGCTCCTTTAAAAATATAAGTATTTTTATAATTTCTTTGGGATTCCGAAAAAAGTATTCGTAACATCCATCAGTTCACAACTGTTTCTCCTTTTTCGCATATTTAAACTCGACCGCTTCTCCAGGCGCGTCATACTTGCCTTTTAAGTGCTGTTCATAGAAATATTGCCGCCCATGCTTTCTAATATCCTCTATTGCCTTTTCGCAATCATGGTGATAGCCAGGCGGTGTAACTCTGTTATTTGATTTCCACTCTGTAATCTTTGACGGCAAATAAAAAATACAGATTATTATGATTGTGCCAATTATAGTACCCATAAAAATCCCTTCCTTTCTCAAACAGGTTTTTCTTGGTTATCTTGCACCCCTATTCTACATCTTTACCAGTACCATAAAACGGTCTTGTTCTTCGAACTTATGTTTCCCTTATGGTTGAAAATATAAGTGCACCCATACTGAGCGCACGCTTTCCCATTCCTTTTGAGCCAGATCTTCATTCGTCACGCTTCCACCTCCTATAACCTATTTCCAGATATTCCGCTTCCGATATAACCTCATCGTGCCTCGGCCTCCAATGTAACTGCTCCGTCTCCTTTCAATCCTTTTTCAGCGTACTCTTTGACCAGATACATATGTTTGTCACTCCCATGTGTTCCACCTTTTTCTCCCTTCTCCGTCCGGCTTCGCTTGTCCGCTGCCATTTCGGTCAGTGTCGTTTGGCTTCCATCTTGACAATTCTATCACATTAAACTATTCTTTTTAGCCACAACAATAACCTGCATCCATTGCTGTATTCCATGCTGTCTCTTTATTATCGTATGCATCTTTAATAAAAACAAAATTTTTTCTCCATATTACTTACTTTCAAACTTGCTTTTTCTGTTTACATCGGTTATAATAATTAAGGAGACTCCCCTTCGCCCATATTGGTGGAGGGGTAAAGTCTCCATTATTTTTGGCTCATCATCAGAATGTGTGGAATAAAAATTGGCTTAAAGCCTCATAAACATTGAAAAAGCATACGATCTCTGT
>CANPZR010000003.1 GCA_947589175.1 uncultured Lachnospiraceae bacterium
ACAGATAAGAAAAGGAAAAAAATGCTGTCAGACATGGCGGAATTTCTGGCAGAGGGGAACCCGCTCTCCGGCGCGATTCGGGAGAGCGGGCGTTTCCCGGCTTACGTGGGGGACATGATCGAGACCGGCGAGCAGTCCGGGCGTCTGGAGCAGTCCTTCCAGTCTCTGTCCGCTTATTACGACCGGCAGATGCAGCTGAACAATCAGATTCGGAGCGCTCTTTTATATCCGGCCATTCTGATGATTTTGATGCTGGTGATCATCGTGGTGCTGTTGGTGAAGGTGCTTCCAATCTTTAACCAAGTATATGAGCAGTTGGGCGGTACTATGAGCGGCACGGCCAAGCTGCTGCTGCAGTTCGGCAATATTCTTGGCAACTTTATGCCCGTGCTCTGCGGAGTTCTGGGCGTTATTGTGCTGCTCGCCATTATTTTCGGCAGCAGCAGCGCGGCCAGAGGGGCAGTGGTCCGGTTCTACAAGAAGCTGTTCGGCGGTCGGGGCATTACCAAGAGGATGGGTGAGGCCCGTTTTGCTTCCGCCATGGCGATGGGCATGATGAGCGGCCTCAACACGGAGGAGGCCTTCCGCACGGCTATGATGTTTCAGGACGGCGGCGCCAAGACGAAGAAGCGTTACGAGAAATGTCTGGAGATGCTGGAGCAGGGCGAGCCTATGGCGGACTGCTTTAAGCAGAATCAGATTCTGGAAGCGGCCTACTGCCGGATTCTGGATCTGGGCGCTAAGAGCGGTACATCGGATACAGCTATGGAAGAGATTGCGCGCCGCATGGACGACAATGTCCAGATGGAGCTGGAGAGGAAAGTGGGTCGCATTGAGCCCACGATCGTTGTGATCACCTCTCTGCTTGTGGGCGTGATTCTCATCGCCGTCATGCTGCCGCTGATCAATATTATGTCTTCCATTGGGTAGCGAGGAGGCCGGGATATAGTTATGATAAGACGTATATTAGGTTCCAATGCAGTAAAGACAATCCTTCTTTTTGCCGTCCTGGGTCTGGCAGTTTTCTGCCTGTGCAAAGGGGTTGACAAGATGGGGAGCGGGCAGGAGGCCGAGAGCCTCAAACAGCTGGATTCTTCCATTCGGAAGGCCACCGTTACCTGTTACGCGGCGGAGGGCGTATACCCCCCGGACATAGACTATTTGAAGGACAATTACGGTGTTCAGATCGATGAAGACCGTTTTACTGTTTTTTATGAAATACAGGGCAGCAATCTCATGCCAAATATTACAGTTATGGAGCGGCAGTGAGCATGCCTGAATGGAGGAAGATATGGCAAGACTGAAATCTCCCAAACATAATATAGAGAGCGCTTTTGTGATCGTGCTTTTTGCTGTCTTTGCCGTGACGGTGGTGGCCGTGCTGGCGCTGGGCGCCAACGGCTATAAGACGTTAGTGGACCGGGATCAGAAAGCATACAACCAGAGAATTATTACATCCTATGTGCAGGCGAAGATCCGCAACAACGACAGCGAGGGGAGGCTTTCCGTGGGGGGCTTCAGCAAGGCGGATACCCCGGACGGCATAGACACCCTGCACATGTATGAGACGATTGAAGGGGACGTCTATGACACGCGCATCTATTATTATGACAATCATATTTATGAACTGTTTACTTTGGCCGACATCCAGCTGGATCCTGAAGCCGGAAATCCCATTATGGAGGCGCAGGGGCTTTCGTTTCAGCAGAACGGCAACGTCATTGAGATTACGGCAGTAGACGCGGATGGCGCGAAGGGAACGGCCTCCGTGGCGCTCCGGAGCGGAAGCGGGGTGGCGTCATGATCGGATATGAGAGAAGCAAGGCGCCGCTGGCCCTGATGGAGCAGATTATTATGATTCTCGTTTTCGCGCTCGCCTCGGCGGTCTGTCTGCAGGCATTTGTCTACGCGGACAATCTGTCCCGGAAGGGCATGGACAAAGAGACGGCGCTGAATCTGGCGGGCCAGGTGACGGAATACTGCAAGGACAATCATGGGGACATGGACGCAGTGTGCGGGCTGCTCTCCGCCGAGAAGACAGACGGCGGACTGCGGGCGGAGTACTCGGAGGAGGAGATGACCGTTCTCGTGACGGTGAGCGAGAACGATGGATATATGGAAAAAGCGAAGGTCACGGTGCTTGACAGCGAGGGCGGAGAGATTTATTCTATGGACGCCGCCTGGCAGGTGACGACGAAGAAGGAGGAGTGACCAGTGGAAAAAAAGCGTAAAATGTCCTTTACTTCTGTCGGCGGAAGCTCTATACTGACTATATTTGCGGTGCTGTGCTTTATTGTGTTCGCTCTCCTGTCCCTGTCTACGGCCAAGGCGGACAGGATTCTGGCGGACAAGACGGTGCAGGCCGCGGAAAGCTATTACGAGGCGGATCTGAAGGCGGAGGAGATTCTGGCGGAGCTGCGCGGGGGCGAGATAAAGGAAGTGAGGCCGATCTGGCTGACAGAGCTGGAGGATTACCCCTGGATCGGCAAAGAAAGTATCGGGGAATTGAATCCGATTTCAGCGACAGCGCTGAAGATTGTGACGGATTCGGGCGCGGAAGTAATTTCAGTGGTTGGGAAAGATGGGAGCGTTTATTCGTATGCCTGCCCCATTGACGAGAATCAGGAGCTTCAGGTCAGGGTTCGGATTACGGGCCTGACGCCCGATGATTATGAAATCATGGACTGGAAAAAGGTGTACACCGGCGAGTGGGAAGCGGATGACTCCATAGAGGTGTTCAGCGGTATTGAGATTGATGAGTAAGAATAAAAAAGAGTAGTGTGGAAACGCTCTGGAATGGAGGTTTATGAGAAATGACGGGATTGGAAGAGGTTTTGCGGAAAGCGGTAAATGACGGCGCTTCGGATATTTTTATAATTGCCGGAGGATTTTTGAGTTACAAGGTGGACGGCGAGATTCGGCCGATGGACGATTCGGTGAAGCTGACGCCTACGGAGACGGCATATTTTATCGACGAGATCTACAGCTATGCCAAGCGCTCCAAGCAGCATTTTCTGGAGAAGGGCGACGACGACTTCTCCTTTGCCGTGGGGAATCTGGCCCGTTTCCGCGTAAACAGCTATTTTCAGAGAGGATCTCAGGCTACGGTAATCCGTATCGTGGCATTCAGCATTCCGGATTACGCATCCATGGGCATTCCCAAGGATGTTGTGGATCTGTCCAAGCTGCAGCACGGTATGATTATTATATCAGGTACGGCGGGCAGTGGAAAGTCCACCACCCAGGCCTGCATCATCGACGCCATCAACGAGAGCCGGGAAGCACATATTATTACACTGGAAGACCCGATTGAGTATTTACATAGAAATAAAAAATCCATTGTCAGCCAGAGGGAGATCGCCATTGATACGGAGAATTACCTGACCGGCCTGCGCGCCTGCCTGCGCCAGGCGCCGGACGTCATTCTGCTCGGCGAGATGCGCGACGCGGAGACAATCCGCACGGCCATGACGGCGGCGGAGACCGGGCATCTGGTCATCGCGACCCTGCACACAAAGGGCGCGGTCAATACCATCGACCGTATCGTGGATTCTTTCCCGGCCGACCAGCAGGATCAGATTAAGATTCAGCTGTCACTTGTGTTAGACTGCATCGTTTCTCAGCAGCTCCTTCCCAAAAAGAGCGGGGGCATGATTCCGGCGGTGGAGATTATGAAAACCGTGCCGGCGATCAGCAATATGATCCGTGACAGCAAGAATTATCAGATTGACAACGTGATCCAGACTTCCGGCAACCTGGGAATGATTTCCATGGATCAATACATTGCCAATCTGTATCAGAAGGGACTGATTTCCGAGGAGACGGCCGTGATGTCCGCCATCAACCCGGATCAGGTGAAGAGAAAGCTGGGAATCCGGTAATTCGGATTGTGTCCGGGAGGGCGCGGCGGGATGAATCCCAGGAAGAAAAGCTGCCCGGATGGAGAGAAAAGTGATGAGGGGGCGGAGGGAAAAGCGATGAGGGAATATTATGTGGAAAACATCGCAAAATGGCCCGATCCCGCCGAGGACGCCCGCGCGCTGAACGGTATTCCGGATTGGCGTCGGGAGTACATTCTGAGATATCGGTTCGCGGCGGACCGGAAGCGGAGCCTGGGAGTGTGGCGGCTGCTGGAGCAGGTTCTTGCCGGGCGGGGGCTCTCTGCGGAGGCGGTTACGCTGGGCGAGCATGGCAAGCCGGAGCACCCGGAGATTTTTTTCAGCCTCTCCCACTCGGCGGATCTGGTGATGTGCGCCGTGGCGGACGTCCCGGTGGGCTGTGATATTGAAAAAATAGTCCGCGCGCCTGACGGTGTGGCGGACCGCTATTTTACCGCGGGAGAGAGGGAGTATCTGTCAAACGCTTTGGATTTCCGGGAACGGGACCGGCGTTTTTTTCAGCTTTGGACGATGAAGGAGAGCTATCTTAAGATGACCGGCGAGGGGATTTTGGCGCCCCTTGAGAGCCTGGAGATGAATCCGGAAACCGGTGAGGTCCGGCGGGCGGGGGAGCGGCAGACCTGCCTTGTGGAGCGTATCCCGCGGGATGGGTATGAGATGGCGGTGTGTGTAGGATTGTAAGGCGAAATTATAGATAAGCGAAAGAGAAGATGGTTCGCTCAGAAATAAAGATTAGTGTGTGGAATCACGAGGAAGGGGGAAATTTTACTATGTGTACAGCAGTTAATTACAAAACGAAGGATCACTATTTTGGGCGCAGTCTGGATTATGAGTATTCCTATCATGAGACAGTGACGATAACGCCGAGGAATTATCCGTTTCATTTCCGCAAGGCCGGAAAAATGGATAATCATTACGCCATGATTGGGATGGCGTTTGTGGTGGAGGATTATCCGCTCTATTACGACGCGGTAAACGAAAAGGGCCTGGCCATGGCGGGACTTAATTTTCCGGGCAACGCGGATTACAAGGAGGAAGAAGAAGGAAAGGACAACGTGGCCTCTTTTGAATTTATCCCGTGGGTGCTGGGACAGTGTGCCGATCTGGATGAGGCGCGCCGCCTTTTGACCCGCATGAACCTTGTGAATATCGGGTTCAGCAGTGAGCTCCCTCCGTCTCCGCTGCACTGGATTATCTCGGACAGAGAGGGTTCCCTGACGGTGGAATCCGTAAAAGAGGGGCTGAATGTCTATGAAAATCCGGTGGGCGTCCTCACCAACAACCCGCCCTTTGATATGCAGATGTTCCATCTGAACCACTATATGGGCCTCTCCACGGAGCCGATGGAAAATCATTTCAGCAAAGAGCTTCCGATGGAGGCGTACAGTCGCGGCATGGGCGCTCTGGGGCTGCCGGGCGATCTCTCCTCCGCTTCCCGTTTTGTAAAGGTGGCTTTTACAAAAATGAATGCCATCTCCGGGGATTCGGAATCCGAGAGCATTAGCCAGTTCTTTCATATTTTGGGGTCCGTGGCCCAGCAGAGAGGCTGCGTGCATCTGGGAGAGGGACAGTATGAGATCACCATCTACAGTTCCTGCTGCAATACGGACAAGGGAGTTTATTATTACACCACTTATGAGAACAGCCAGATTACGGCGGTGGACATGCACCATGAGGATCTGGATGGCAGCGGACTGACGAATTATCCGCTGGTGGAAGGGCAGCATATTTTCATGCAGAATTAAACAGATTATGTAGAGAAGAAAAATATTTGTAAAAAGCAAAGATCCTATTGTAGAGATACGGTAGGATTTTTTGTTTTGGGAAGGGATGTTGAAGATGGAAAAAATAAACAACACATTTTCGACACAATTTCAACAGGATTTTCCAAAAATTATTGCCTTTATCAACAAAAAATGGTAAAATGTTGCGTGTATGGTTGTATAGTATAGAATGCAGAGTCTTAAGAAAGGAATGACAGTGCTATGAAAAAGAGGAAAAGAATACTAGCCGGTTTATTGATGGTTGCCATGATCCTGTCAGGTATAGTTACGCCGGATCATTATAGTTCCGCCGCAAAAAAACTGACAATGCAGAAAAAACTGACATTGAAGGTCGGGGCGACGAAAAAATTAAAGGTGAGAGGAAAGAAGAAAAGCCAGAAGGTCACCTGGAAATCCAGCAAGAAAAGGGTTGCCTCAGTTTCCAAAAAGGGAAAGGTAAAGGCGTTAAAGGCCGGGACGACCACGATTACCGCGAAGGTAAAGGGCAAGAAGCTGAAATGCAAGGTGACGGTGAAAAAGAAATCTAAGGGATCATCATCTTCACCATCCTCACCATCGTCGCCGGATATGCCTACATCCGATCCGTCGTATGATGATGACGCATCGTCAGGCGACTCGGGTACGCCGACGGCTACGCCCGCACCGATTTCTCCGGGACCGGATTCATCGTCGGAGGGAGAGGTCACAAAATCGCAATGGGTTGCGAAAGTGATGAAAGCGACCGGATACGATGTGCAGGAAGAATTGTTTGACTACGATGAAAAGGGAGCGATTCAGTATACATACAAGGACATAGCCAGCGACGCCAACGCGGATATCATTGAAACCGCCGCCCGATATGGGATTACATCGGAAACCGGTACAAGGTTTTCTCCGAATGACAGCGCGACGAGAGAGTTCTTAGCATATACATCTATAAGGGCTGCCGGTTTTGCGGCGGAAGGCGAGACGCTGAGGTCGCTGGACAGAAACAAATGCTCCTATGAGGAAGAAGACGCCCTTGCCGTGCAGATGGGACTGATTAGCTTATCCAACAACAACTTTAAGCCGGATCAGGAGGTAACGAGCGATGAAGCGGACAACGCCGAAAAGATTTTGGCAGATATTATAGATAGCCGCAACATTGATAAAAACCATGAAGATGTTATTGAATACAGCAGTGACGTCACGGAAGAGACGAGCATAAAAAATTATTCGCTGAATGAAGCGAATGGCATTTACACGGTCGAAGTGCCGACGGGATTTTCCCTTGACAGGGTTTCCGAGGGGGACAAGATTGTATTGCCGGCGACGCAGACATACGAGGACGGAGTCGCTCTGGTAGTGGAGTCCAACCGGATTTCTGACAATGGACTGTACCGGATCATCACTGGAAAAGCGCCGGAAAATGTTCTTGATTTTGTAGACAAGGTGGATCTCGAGGGAACGGCGGAGGCCGACTACTCGGATATTACCGGCGTTACCGGCGTATCGACTGTTGAGGTGACGGCGGGCAGTACGCTGGGCAAGAACAGCATTTCCCCGAGAAAGGGCGCAAATATTGACGGATCCTTTGATTTGACGGATAAGACCAGGATAGAGTATAAAATCGACGAGCTTGACACGACGGTTTCATTTTACATATCTGCTTTGAATTACAAAATAGCGTTTGACAAAAAGGGCGTTGATGAGATTTATCTGGATCTGCCCAATGTGCTTTCTCTTGAAACGGACAGCCAGGTCAGCCGGGATTATGAAAGACAGATCGGAGACATACCGGTCAATATCGGCGGCGGCTTTTCCATCAACCTCGAAGTATTTTTTGAGGCAAGCGTAAGCGGAAAGGTAAATCTGGATGTGCGTCTGTCGAATGATATCGGAGTACAGTACGTTGCAGGCGTCTTTCGTCCGATCAAGCAGTGCACGCCGAGTTTTCATCTGGTTGTGGACGCGGATCTGGAAGCGGGAACCAAAGTGCAGCTGAGCCTGTACTGGATGCAGAAGCTGCAGGAGATTTTTGGAAAGGACGATCCGGTTCCTCTTTACAATATAAATTTAAGAGTGGGCGTGCACGGCGACGCCACAGCGCAGACACGGATTGATCAATACACCGCATATAAAACGCTGCTATGCGTGGATCTGGGATATTATCTGTACACGGATATAAACGTGGGCGACGGAACTTTCCTGGGCGATGAATTTGACCTGAAAAAGAAATGGGTTATTTTTGACGAAAAAAACAGCCCGGTGAAGGGGAAAATCCATATTGAAAATGAAGAGATTGTTCCCGAGTGTACATACCGCCAGGAGAGCAGCGACGACAAAGATAAGGATGAGGATAAGGATAACAGCAGCATAAGCGGGAATTTCAAGGACTATCTGTCCCGCTATAAGGAAATGTTCGAGAAAGGAAATTACAACGTGTATGCCCATTATCGCGAAGAGGATAATTCTTTCTGGGCATATAATACAACGGATAATCTGTCGAGCACATTTCCGGCGGGAGCCATATCAGTGGAAACGCCGACGTCGGACGACGTGATATTCTCTTATGACATAGCGGATTACGACGCGGACGGCGATCTGGAGATGCTGGTTGCCAGTCAGTCCGGAAGCGGCTCCCAGACAAATTACCTGAGGCTTCAGATGTTCGAGGATGAGGGAGGAAGCGTGCAGATGCAGGATGAAGAGACGACCAGTATCTGTGCCTATGATTTCTTCCAGAATGGAAGCACGACGCTTTCTAAATATGACTACAATGACGACTGCATCATAGCGCTGGAGAGAACGGGCGAGGCCAACGAGTACCGAAATCCGGTTTCCCTGTCCATGGCCGTAAGATACGATGGAAGCGAATTTGTGAGCAGCACGAATTACGCTCAGAGCGACGCAGTGATTATTGGCAAAACACAAAACACATTGCTGACCAGCTATGACTTTAAAGATCTGATGGACAGCCCGAATATGTACTTTAAATGGAGTAAATTCAGCTTCTCAAAAGACTGATATTCAGGCGGAAATAATAGGGTGGGAACTTATTAAAAGCATATGCAGCAGTAAATTGGCAAAGTAAAAAAGAATGGAGATTGACATGAAAAAAGTAAAATATGTATTTCGTTTTTTGATGGTACTCAGCATAGTGTGCGCGGCAGCGGTTTTCTCTGGGGAAAAGGCTGACGCAAGAACGGTTTTCGATACGGAGGCGGATGATTCGTTTGACACAGCTACAGCAATTAATTTGGGTGATTCCATAAACGGAGGGATTACGGAGACAGATGATCTGGATAACTATAGGTTTCAGCTCACGAGTGCTGGCAAGGTGTCGCTGGATATAACGTCTTACATGAGATATTATTGCATTAAAGTTTTTGATTCAGCAGGAGAGGAAGTCTGGTACACAGATAATAATTATTGGAATGACTCGGTAAAATATCGCAGTGATTCGTATGAAATGTATCTGGAAAAAGGCATCTATTATATGGAGATAAATGGGTATAGGAAAAGCGATTATGATAAATCAACCGGAACCTATGAGTGCAGTACGGCGTTTGAGTCCTCCCGGACAACCAATAAGGAAAATGATAATTCCTTTACATCTGCTAATGATATTGTTTTTGGCAATAGTTTTACCGGACAGATTTCCATTAATGACAATTATGATACATATAAGTTTATTTTACCTGAGACAGGAAACATTGCAGTCGATATGACTTCCTATATGCCATATTACTGTATTAAAGTTTTTGATTCAGCAGGAGAGGAAGTCTGGTACACGGATAATAATTATTGGAATGATTCGGTAAAATATCGAAGTGATTCCTATGAAATGTATTTGGAAAAAGGCACCTATTATGTGGAGATAAATGGGTATAGGAAGAGCGATTATGATAAATCAACCGGTAAATATGATTGTAGTCTATCCTTTGCTTCATCCGATACATCTTTTGAGGGCGACGACAATTCATTTGATACGGCTAAAAATTTATCGTGGAATAGATCCTATACCGGACAGATTTCCATCAATGATAATTACGACAATTATAAATTCTCTGTGCCGGCAAATAAGAGCATAGCTATTGATATAACGTCTTATATGCGATATTACTGCATAATCATTCGCGATTCTGACGGCAAGGATGTTTGGTATACAGATAATAATGAATGGAACAGCAATGTAAATTATAGAAAGGACGTCCATAATATTACGCTGAGCGCTGGCACCTATTATATGGAGATAAATGGATATAGAAAGAGTGATTATGATAAATCAACCGGCAAATACATATTTTCGATAAGCGAGCTGAATCAATCCAATTGCGTTCACGATTACAAGGAAACAACGGTGGATCCTACTTATTTAAAGAAAGGCTATACCATTTTCCAATGTGAAAAGTGCGGCGATACTTACAAAGGCAATTATGTGGCTAAGTTAAAATTGGGACAGAGCAGTATTGACACATACTATTCTTATACAGAAAAAAGAGTAATCCGGCTGCGCTGGAGTACCGTGAGCGATGCTTCCGGGTATCAGGTTCGGTGGTGCCGCAAGAAGGCCATGAAGAAGAATGTTAAGTCGGGAAAATTGAAAGGACAGGATACTTACAGCGGCGTTATTTCGCATCTTTCAAGAAAGAAAAATTATTATGTGCAGGTTCGCGCCTACAAAAAAATCGGTAAAAAGGTAGTTTATGGGGACTGGTCTGAAAAAGTGAAATTCAGGACAAAATAGTCTTGCGTAAACGCGGCATTGTAATTTATGGATTTTATGAAAGTATATTTTTAAAGGAGAGAGATCTATGAAGAGCATTGTGAAGACTTTAGTGTTTGCATTTATGCTGTGCGCGTTTTCTTTTGTGGGAGCTAAGGAAGCAAAAGCATTTGATTATAACATAAGCATGACTCCTGTTACGGACAGCCAGGGAAATGTCGGGACAGGTTATGGGTATTCAGGGCAGAAGACATATTTTAATATATGGGATGAAACAGAAAGCGATGAAATAGAGGAAGTCACCTTAAATATTTATAAGGATGATGTACTTTATTATGATGAATCTGTGAAGATTATATCTTATACGAATTATGCCAATATTGAATTTGTCCTCTATGAAACGGGTGAATATACATATACTGTTTATGGTGAATATACAGATGGCAGTACATTTAACAGATATGGCAGTTTTTATATTTACACCGATGACTATAGCAGCGACTATGACAGCAGCCAGGATCAAGATCAGGACCAGAATCAGGATAATGATAAAGAAGAAGCTTCCATCATATCTTCGCCCGATGCAAGAAGCGTGGAGGTGGGCTCACCTACTACTTTTACGGTAGAAGCAACAGGATCCGGTCTGACTTATCAATGGTGGTATAACAACGACGGCTCTACTACTTCGGGGCAAAAGATTGACGGAGCGACAAGCAGCAGCTATACTATATCGGCTTCGGATATGACAGCCGAGTGTAATGGGAGGTATTACCTGTGTACTATATCGACGGATGAGGGAGAGTTTTTGAGGTCGGTTCCCGCCAAGCTGACGGTTTACAGGACAATTACCTACGATGCAAATGGCGGAACCGGCGCGCCGTCGAGTCAGAGTGAGGAATGCGGCCAGTATATTATAATAAGTACAATAAAACCTGTAAGATTGGGATATACCTTTTTGGGGTGGTCCACAAGCAGCACGGCTCTCACGGCGGATTCTGATTACAGGATTGGTTACGGGTATGGCGGAGATGAGAGTGTGACGTTGTACGCTGTGTGGAGCTATAACTCCTCGTATGACAATTCGGATGATTATGATAATTCGGATAACTCGAATAATTCAGATAACTCGGATAGCTCAGATAATTATGACGATTATGATGATTATGACGATTACGATGATTATGATGATTCGGATACAGATGAAGCGTTGAAGGCTAGCATTTATGTTACAAATGGCGGGAAAAAAGGTCTCACCAAAACATTGGGTACAAAGAAATTTGATTTGAATGCCAGCACAGACAGTGACGGCACAATGACATATTCATCCTCTAACAGCAAAGTAGCTACAGTAGACAAGTACGGAACTGTTAAGATAAAAGGATATGGCAAAGCAACGATTACGATTAAAGTTTCAGCTACCGGGTCATATAAGGCAGTGACAAAAAAAGTAAAGTTGAATATCCTGCCGGACAAAGTGCAGAGCTTTAATGTAAAATCAAAGAAGGTCGGAAGAGCAACATGTACATGGAAGAAAAAATCAATATCGGGGGCAAACTGTCAAATCCAGATATCACCATCTTCCCGTTTTCCTAAACCATATAGAGTAACAAAGCATAAAAAAAATCCATTGTTAAAAATGGGAGGCGTTAAAGATATAGATGTAAAAAAATTATCTAAGAAAACGGTATATTTTCGAGCCAGAGTGGTAGTAAAAAAGGCAGGTAAAACATACAAGAGCGAGTGGGTTGTAAAAAAGATAAGAATAAAATAATAAAGGAAACCGATTATTATGAAAATATCTATAGCGGCTGTTACCAACAAGGGAAATGTGCGAGAAAATAATGAAGACACCTATTGTATTTCGAATCGGTCGCTGTCCTGCGGAGAAGAAGCCAAATCTGACTACTATGAAGCATTAGATACGGGCAGTGGTATTCAGATTGGCGTTTTTGACGGCATGGGTGGTCTGAATGGCAGTGAGGTAGCGTCTTCTATTGCTGCCAACCGGCTATACGAATTATCGGCAGATGAAAAATTTCAAAAACCGGCGGATCTTATTGTTGATATTAATAACAGGGTCTGCCGGGAAATGATGAGCAGAAAAAATCAGTTTGGAAGCACGGCAACGGTAGTCTCTATTGGGGATGGATTTTTAGAAATAGCGAACGTGGGCGACAGTCGGTGCTTCCTGCTGAGAAATGAAAAAATGACTCAGATTTCTGAGGATCATACGGAGGCTGAGTTGCTCAGAAGGATAGGTATGGAAGCAGAGCTGGGCAGCAAGAAGACAAACAGCGAGAATGTATTGACTCAATATCTGGGTGTACCGGCGGACGAATTTGAAATTGAGCCCCATGAAGAAAGAATGAGTATTGTAGCGCAGGATATCATACTGATTAGCAGCGACGGTCTGACGGGGATGGTTGCGGAAGAGGAGATCCGACAGATATTATCCGATACGGGTTTGCTTGTGGAAAAAAGAGACCAGTTATTAGAGGAAGCGCTTGCAAACGGCGGAAGAGATAATGTGACCATTGTTCTTATAGAGATTTTATAATCACAAAAAAGGACTGAAAATATATGATAGGTGAAAATTTTCAAGGGTGGACAGTTAAGGAGCTGATTGGCGAGGGTTCCTTTGGAAAAGTCTACCGAATTGAAAAGGAAGAGTTTGGATATACATATAAGTCTGCGCTTAAAATAATAGACGTCCCACAGAGCCAGTCGGACGTGAAATTCATAAAAAACGAGGGAATGTCCGCGGAAAATGTCACAAGCTATTTTCAGGGAATGGTCGAAAAGATTGTGGAAGAGTTTGCGCTGATGTCCCAGCTGAGAGGGAACTCTAATATTGTAAGTTATGAAGACCATGTGGTAGAAAAGAAGGACAATGAGTTCGGATGGCGTATTTATATCCGCATGGAGCTGCTTACACCTTTGTATGAATATGTAAATCAGCATGGATTAACACAGAAAGAAATAGTTAAGCTGGGAATCGATATCTGCAAGGGACTGGAAGTATGCAAAAAACTAAATATTATTCACCGGGATATTAAACCGGAGAATATATTTATTTCGCCAGTTGGCGACTTTAAATTGGGCGATTTTGGAATTGCCCGCGAGCTGGAACATACGGCTGCCGGATTATCCCGAGTGGGAACGAAGAATTACATGGCGCCGGAAGTGTCAAAAGGAGACGAATATAATTCGACAGTAGATATTTATTCCCTGGGGATTGTGCTGTACCGCTTTTTGAATGATAACCGGCTTCCGTTCATGCCTCCTGCTCCCCAGCCCATTAAATATTCGGATCAGGATCAGGCTTTTGCTATGCGTTTTTCAGGGCAGACGATGCCTGCTCCATCAAGGGCTAACAGAGAACTGGCAGATATTATTTTAAAGGCGTGTGCTTACCTGCCTTCTGATCGATATGCGCTGCCCGGAGATATGCGCGAAGCGTTAGAGCAGTTAAAGATGGGTGAGGATATGTCGAGGGTGGTTCTCATGCCGGAAAAGGATGGGGAGGAAGTGCCTTTAGGGAGTGGAACGACGGAAGGCTCGTCTGATGAGACGGAAGATAAGACTAGAGGGCTCTTTCATTCCGGGAATCAGGTGACAGATAAGGATGATACAGATCAGACAGTGGCGGTTCCTCATGAAATAGGAGTAACGAATGGTGAGGACAGTACAGAAATTATCAAACATAAAGCACCGCCAGAAGAAAAACCGTTGCCGCCGAAAAAAACAAAAAGTCCTACAGGAAAAAAAATAAAAAAATTTTACATTGCGGGGGCTGCCTGTCTGGGAGCTATATGTCTGTTGGTTGTTGGTCTTTTTGTCATGAATTCCAGTAATAAAAAGGAAGAGACAACTCAAACAGGCAATGCCGCAAATGCTTCACCTGCTGCTGTTTCATCAGGATCTGTTGATGAAGTGAAACAGGATGACTATTTTGCCAGAATTGAAAAGCAACCAGTGTTAAAGTATACATTTGATGATGCTTCTGAAGTGGATCTTACAGGGAGTAAGGCGACAGTGAAGAATGGTGTTTTGAATTTGGCTAAAAAAGAAGGAATCAGTCAACAATATTATGCAAAAATAGGGGATTTGACTAAGTATAATTTTGCCCAGGGATTTACTTGGACAGCGAATATAAAGGTAGACGATTTTCCATCTGATTCAACGTATATTATCAGTTTTGGCAATGTTAAATTAGGAGAAGATTTTTGGAGTAAAAATGAATGTTTTGAGTTCCATTATACAACTAGCTTCGATTCTATAATGAACCATTATAAAAGAAAAGGAGAGGTAAATTCTTATGGCTATTTAGGAGATGGCGGCTTGTGCTATGTAATAAATGACAATTCAAAAATAATACCCAATGGAGCTCTAATGGATGCGCCTTATGATGAAAAATGGTATGAGAATATAATGAATCAGAAGAGATGGGACACAATTACAGTAACAGTTGATGCTAATAATAAGATGACTACCTATGTAAATGGCATAGAGGTTCAGAGGTGTACAAATGACTCTTTTGCAGGAATTTTTTTGGCGTTAAATAGTGCAAAGAATAATTATCTTGGAAGCAGTTATTGGAATCTTGCCGACGATTTTATCGGCGCTATTGACAATGTAGGCATTTACAATATAGCTCTCAGCGCCGAGGAAGTTAAGACCCTTGCTTCCGAATCTCCTAACGGGGATGAAGTCGGTGGTGAATAGGAGGAAACCATTATAGATAAAAAATTTAAAAATAAAGGATTATACTAAAAAAGGAATGAAAAGTAGGATATGATTGGCGAAAATTTTCAAAGATGGACAGTTAAGGAGTTGATTGGCACAGGATCCTTTGGGAAGGTCTATAGAATTGAGAGGGAAGAGTTTGGTAACATCTACGAGGCGGCTCTGAAAGTAATAAACATCCCACAGAATCAGTCGGAAGTAGATTCATATGTGAAGGAGGGAATGTCGGAAGAAGATGTCACGATTTATTTTCATGGAATGGTTGAAAAAATCGTTGAAGAGTTTGCCTTGATGTCCAAATTGAATGGGAACTCTTATAATATCGTAAGCTATGAGGATTGCATGGTAGAAGAGAAGAAAAACGAGTTTGGATGGCGCATCTATATTCGTATGGAGTTGCTTACGCCTATGTATAAATATATAAATCAGCATGGACTAACACAGAAGGAAGTAGTCAAGCTGGGAATCGATATTTGCAAGGGATTGGAATTGTGCAAGAAATTTAATATCGTTCACCGAGACATTAAACCGGACAATATATTTATCTCATCGTCTGGAGATTTCAAACTGGGAGATTTTGGGGTTGCCCGCGAGCTGGAACGGACGGCTGTCGGATTATCCCGAGTAGGAACGCAGAATTATATGGCGCCGGAAGTGTCTAAGGGGCTGGAATACAATTCAACGGTGGATATTTATTCTCTGGGAATTGTACTGTATCGCTTTTTAAATGACAACCGACTTCCATTTATGCCGCCTGCGCCCCAGCCTATCAAGTATTCAGATCAGGGTAGGGCTTTTACTATGCGGCTTTCAGGACAGATAATGCCTGCTCCGGCCAAGGCCAGCAAGGAACTGTCGGATATCATTTTAAAGGCGTGCGCCTATTTGCCTTCCGACCGATATGCGTTACCTGGAGATATGCGCGAAGCGTTAGAGCAGTTAAAGATGGGTGAGAAGGAATATGAAATGGTATGGGAGGCATGGGAAATATTATGGGAGGATCCACCAATAATAATAGATGGGAGATTTGAGCATCTATGATTTTTCTAAGGGATTCACGTGGACGGCAGAGGTGAGAGCAGATGACGTTTCCGCGGATGAACCATATGGTGGCTCTTGGCTTAGCGATGAGAAGAATTTGAAGAAATGGAATACGATTATAGTGACAGTTGATTCTGATAATAAAATGGTAACCTATGTTAACGGGATAGAAATTCAGAGATACACAGACGCTTGTTTCCGAATCTCCCAACAGGGATGAAGCTAGCGAAAAATAAGTGAAAACAGAAATAGAGAAAAACCATAAGATAAAGGATTATAATTATAAAAAAGGAATGAAAAGGATATGATAGGAAAAATTTTTCAGGGGTGGACAGTTAAGGCTCAGATTGGCGAGGGAGCCTTTGGGAAGATCTATAGGATTGAGAGGAAAGATGAGTTCGGTCACACCTACACGGCGGCGCTGAAAGTAATAGACGTCCCAAAGGAACAGTCGGAAGTGACTGCATTTAAAAATGAGGGCATGACGGATGATAATGTCACAGTCTATTTTAAGGGAATGGTCGAAAAGATTGTGGAAGAGTTTGTTCTGATGTCCAAATTGAAGGGAAACTCCAATATTGTAAGCTATGAGGACCATGCGGTAGAAGAGAAGAAAGATGAGTTCGGATGGCGTATTTATATCCGCATGGAACTTCTCACACCTTTACTTGCATATGTGAAGCAGAATAACGGTTTGTCGGAACAAGAGATAATCAAGCTGGGAATCGACATCTGCAAGGGACTGGAATTGTGCAAAAAATTTAATATCATTCACCGAGATATCAAGCCGGCTAATATGTTTATTTCCGAGTCTGGAGATTTTAAATTGGGCGACTTCGGAATTGCCCGCGAGCTGGAGCGGACGTCTGCCGGACTCACCAAGGTGGGAACGGAGAATTATATGGCTCCAGAGGTGTTTAAAGGACAAGAATACAATGCAACGGTGGACATTTATTCCCTGGGAATTGTGCTGTACCGTTTTTTAAATGACAACTGTTTTCCATTTATGCCTAAGGACTACAATCATTCAAATTTGATTGAGGCTTCTAGAATGCGGTTTTCCGGACAGACGATGCCTGCCCCGGTCAAGGCCAGCAAGGAACTGGCGGATATCATTTTAAAGGCATGCGCCTATATGCCTTCTGATCGGTATGCGCTGCCCGGAGATATGCGCAGGGAACTGGAAAAATTGCAAGTGAGTGATAATGCAGAGATAAAAATTTTTAAACTGGATGATTCGAAAAAGGAGAAGGATAGGAAGACCATAAGCCTTTTTCCCACGCACCCGCCTGATGATACTGCTAACCCGCCAGCAGAGCCTCCGGAGGAAGATAATCCAGAAGATAATCCGGAAGATAATGGGGGTACGATAATCATAAATCCTCCGCCTATTATTGATATCGATCCGGGGAATGACAGGGGACTGCCGCCGAACGGAGGAGAGGATCCACCGGAGGACGAAGAGGATAAAAAATTAAAAAAAATAATAATTATATTAGCAGGCTGTCTGGGAGTTGTCTGCCTGGTGCTCGCTGGTATTTTTCTTGTAAAATACAGAGGCAATAGTGAGGAGCAGACAACGGAGACGACGGAAAAGGCAGATACGACGAAAAAAACTAAGACGGCGAAGGAAACAGAGAAACCGAAAAAGACCAAAGAGCCGGTTGAGAAGATTAAAACGCCGGATTTGAAAAATATGACAAAGCAGGAGGCGAAGTCCAAGCTTTCCGAGTATAAGCTGGATGTAACATATGAATCCTCAAAATATTCCGATAAGGTAGATAAAGGACTGGTATTGTCGCAGAGTCCGGCTGCCGGAAAAGATGTTGAGATTGGCTCTGAGGTTAAAGTGACATTGAGCAAGGGGGCGAAGCCTACTCCGACGCCAAAGCCGACAAAAAAACCAACACCGACGCCGAAGCCAACGCCGCGCCCGACCCCGCGTCCGACACCGAAGCCGACACCCCGGCCGACAGCGACGCCGAAAAAATCCAATGATAGTGGCTGGACAATAAGTAAAGGAAAGAAAAAATCTGATGATAGTGGTTGGACAATAAGTAAATAAAAAACAGGAGTGATTGCCATGGAGACATTTATAAAAATAGCCTTATCGGACTATGCCATAATCGGTTACGAATTGGCGGCGATTATCGCCTTGATTGTAGTCGGGAAAATATTCGGCAAAAAAATAAAGGCAATCAACAACGCTGCCGCAGAGGAAAAGGATAATCAGATGTATTCCGATCTGGATCAGGCTCTGGGAAATGCGAAGAGGAGGTAGACTGTGGGGTATATAGTATCGTGTTATTCACAGGCCGCTTTTAAGGAATTTATATTGCCGTCGGAGAAGAACGCCGACTACAGTATTACCATAAGGTCGAATTATTTTGGAATAAAGGATGATATTAAAGTTCAGCTGGAGGTACTGGACGGGAAGTGGAAGATAAAAAGAACCCGACAGTATTCCATCGTTCAGGACAACCATCAGAAGGAGAGCGCTGCCCTGGACGACCAGGTGGCTCTGACATTAAATACGGTACATCAGGACGAAATCTTTATGTTCGTCCGGCGGTCGGCTTCGTCAATCCATCCCTTTAACAAATATATTTTGTCCGGGGTAAATGAGATCCGCATTGGAAAAAATGACTCCAACGATATCTGCTATGATTTCAGAAATATGGTATCGAGGGAGCATGCGCGGATCGGGAGATCTGGCGATCGGTATATACTGAAAAATTACAGTCAGAACGGGGTTTATGTCAATTCGACGCTGATAATGGATGAGATTGAGCTTGATTTTGGAGCTTATATCAATATTCTGGGACTGCATATTGTATATCTCGGAGAGATTATCGCCGTGGATACGGACGGGATTGAGGTCAGCATCAATGAAAATATTTTAAAGCCCATCACATCCAATGAAGATGTGACGGTTTATATGGACAACCGGGAAAAGAAGGGCATTACAGGGGGGATAACCTACCACAGGGCTCCCAGAAATTATGAGAAGCTTGACTCGGATACTGTTGAGATTGAATAGTAGCCACAAGTCTTGGAACCCGCTAAACAAGCGGTTTCCAAGGCTTTTCTTTTTACTTTGCTACTATTTTGCTACTAACCGCAACTACTCTATTTCACACCGTTTTGTTTCTTAGATGGCTTTTCTTTGAGGCATCGGGATTACTTTTCCTGATGCTGTTTCTTTTGGCATAGGACCATATGGAGGTCCTGCATTGGTGTATGCTGTATCCGAAGCAACTGAACCACTTGCCATGTTACCATCATAGGAAATTCCCATAGTTTCGAGCAATGGATTTCCTATCGGCGGATCCGGTGTCGATATAACACTAACGGTTGCCGCAAGCTGTTCCAGATTGCTGACAAGCTCCTGCTGTTTGTGTGGAAACAGATGAGAGTAAGTATTCAGTGTTGTGGATACTTTTTCATGTCCAAGTCTGTCAGCGAGGATAAGTGCGTCACACCCCTGATTGATAAGTAAACTGGCGTGACTGTGGCGGATATCATGGATTCGTATCCGTTTTACACCGGTTTTCTTACAGCCTCTTTCCATCTCATGGGAGAGAAAAGATTTTGTAATGGGAAAGAGCCTCTCGTTTGGAGCAAGCATATAGCGGGAATCCATATACTCCTGCAGTTCCTGACACAGAAAATCCGGAATGGGAACTTTTCTCTTACTTTTCCTTGTCTTTGGAGTGGTAATGATATCCTCTCCGTGAAGACGCTGATAGGTTTTGTTGATATCAATCTGTTTTGCAACAAGGTCAATATCAGCAGCAGTCAGTGCCAAAAGTTCTCCTTCACGCATTCCGGTCCAATACAGTACCTGAAAGCAGATATAGGATAGAGGCTTGTCCTTAATGCCTTCACGAAAAGCAATATACTCATCGTAAGTCCAGTAATCCATTTCCTCTGCCTTTGCCTGTCCGATACTTCCAGCCTGACCACATGGGTTTGTGTTTAAATCGTAGAAACGTTTGGCATAGTTGATCATGCAGGTAAGCTGATTGTTGATGGTTTTTAGGTACGTTTTTGAATATCCTTTTGGGGAATTCATTAATTGATTCTGCCATCTTCTAACATCCGAAGCCTTGATTTCGTTGATTGGCTTCTTGCCAAAGAAAGGCAGGATGTGAGTTTCACAAATATGCTTCTTGGTCAGGATGGTTGACTGCTTCAGGCGGGCGGTCATATCTTCCATATAAAGTTCGTAGAGATTTTGGAAAGTCATATCCGGGTTGGCAGACTGCTTTTCAAGAAAATCTCTTTCATAAGCCAAAGCTTCCTTTTTGGTGGCGAAGCCTCTTTTCCACTTTTGTCGGTTGTTGCCCTGCCAGTCCGTATAATAGAACTTGCAGAACCATTTACCAGTCTTTTTATCTTTGTAAGCTGGCATAAACATCATCTCCTTTATCAAAATGTTTGACCATATAAATATGGTATGTGGGCACCCTGCACTGTGAAAAACTCAGATTTTTGGTGCATTTATCCAAAGGCTATGATATAATCTACTTGTCTAGGGTGATTATAATAGCCGTTTAGGTTAGATCACTTACATATGCTCCGGCAGTTGTTCTTCTGCAAAAGAATGGTGTCGGGGTATTTTTATGCATTAAATTATCTCTATGGTAGAAATTTTCTTTTTGTTCTTTTGGCATTTTTCAGAGTCATTGACATTCTCATCAGGGGTGGCATCTGAAAAATAGCTTTCTGAATAATATTCCAGTGTTTCATTCTGCCATGATTCAAACTGTTCTTCACTAATTGTTCCATTTTGCAGTGCGGTAAGCTTATTCATCCAGTTTTCCATAAACAGACAGAAGTCTGCGTTATAAGAACCATTTCCTTTGCCATCAACCATAAGAGAAGAAGTCCAGTCGGAACTTTCCGGCGGCTTGCTGCAGGCAAGCTGGAATGTAATATCCTTTATCTTTGTTATGGTAAATAATGCTTTGATTACATCTGACAATGTGTGGAAACTGTAATCATGAGAATTATCTTCCATGGTGTCCTTAAGTTCAGTCTTTGCCTCTAACAGTTCCTGCCATGGTATATCCAGTTCGTCTGCTATCTGCTTGATAATTCCTGTCTTTATGATAATCTCACCGGATTCGTATTTTTGAATAGTACGTTCAGATTTATCAAGTCTTTTAGCAAATTCCTTCTGTGTGATTTTTAATTCCCTACGTCTTTTTTTTATTGCTTTACCGATTTCTTGCGGCGTATACATGGCAAGACGCTGGTCATCTGATAAACTCATATGTTCACCTTCCTTATATGTGATAAGTACGGATTCGTGAAATAATAGTCATAATCCGTATTTTTAACAGCTGATTTACTATTATGTGAATACTATATCATGAAGTGATACGAATTGCAAGTGCGTATTTTGGAAAAGTTTATTGACAAATTATGTGGATGGTATTATGATTAAACACGAATTATAAGTACGGATTATATTTCGATAAAGTTATTTGTTGAAACAAATCCGTACTGATAATGAAGTTTATAGGAAAGGAGTGGTTGTATGATAAGTACAAAGGACGCATTTATTGATGCAAAAGAAGTCAGTGAGATTCTTGGTATCGGGATGACAAAGGCATATGCGGTTATTAAGGCATACAATGCCGAACTGGCTGCCCAGAATTATTTTACAATGAGGGGAAAATGTCCCAGAAAATATTTTGAGCAGAAGATATACGGATATGAAGACTGTTATTCCAAGTCGAATAATCCCGCATGGAAAGCAGACAGGGTAGCAGAAGAAAGCAGCTATCAGGCGGAAGAAAAAAGTCCCAACCAATCAGGTCAGGACTGATTACAGAGCCGAAGCCCTGCATATGTATCTCGCAAGTACAGTATAGCAGAGGCTTCCGGCTGTTGCAACGAAAACTCAATATAAGTCGTAACGACAGGAGGACAAAGTATGTATTTTAAAGAAGAAAAAATATTACTCGCAGCGATAGACCATGGATTTTCCAGCATAAAAACACCACATTTTATATTTGATAATGGAGTAAGAAAGCTTGGAAGTGCCACAACACTTCAGGAAAACACGCTGGAGTATGGTAATGAATGTTACAAAACAGGAGAGGGAAGGATGCCTCTTAAGGATGATAAGACGGCAGATAAGGATTTTCTTCTTCTGACATTTGCAGCTATAGCAAAGGAAGCACAGTATTACGGACTGACGGATGGCAGGGACCTGGATGTGGTAATTGCAGCAGGACTTCCATTTACTAGATTCGGTAATGAAAAGAATACCTTTTATGATTATCTGCATCGGGGAAGGGAGACTTTCCGCTACGAAGGGCAGATATACCGCATTAACATCGTGGAAGTGTTTTTATTTCCACAGTGTTATGCGGCAGTGGCAAATATCTTGGGAAAGCTGTCGCCAAACCAGTTGATTGTTGATATAGGTTCCAAGACCATAGATATCATCCAGACCAAGAATTATGTTCCGGTGGAGAGAAGCTGTACTACCATACCAGAGGCACTGATACACTGCATGGCAGAAATCAACAATGCAGTATACCGCAGGTGTAATAAACGGATTTCAGAGGCAGATATCCAGCAGATGATGATGACAGGAAAATCTCTTCTTCCCGACAGCATTACAACAGTTATCAGGGATGAACTTAAGGTTTTTGCAGAAAATGTGGAAGCTCAGCTGAAAGAAAACGGATATGATCCGGAACTGACACCGACAGTCTATGTGGGTGGTGGAGCATCGGTTATGAGGCTTTTTGGAAATATTCGTGGTGTTCACATTTGTTATCAGGAAGATGTCAGGGCAAATGCCATAGGCTATGAATATCTGGCACTCCAAAAGAAAGACAGGTGGCTCCATGAATAATAGGAAAATGTTCCAGACACTGACATTTCGGCTGAACTTAAATCATAAGGAAGATGCAGAGGTTTGGAAGATGATAAGGAATACGGAAGAAAACAGTACAGTATTTGAAAACAGAAGTGATTTTATCCGCTTTATATTGCTGACGGCAGCAGAAAATTTCAATGAGCTTAATAATGCAAAAGAAGATATTCGTTCACTGAAAGATGCCTTCGTGCAGGAAATCAATGAATACTGGATGGAAACAGTAAGAAAACTGATTGACGATAATTTGGAGGAACTCGGAACAATTGTAGAGATTGCAGTGAATAAAGCCATGGTATCAGCATTATCAGGATTGATTGCTGGAGAAACTGTAACAGGAGACGTTACAGCAAATAGAATTATGACGGAAAAAGCAAATCATGAAAATGAGCAGAATGTGCAGACGATGGTGAAACCAGAGTCTGCTATGGGAGTTCTTCCGGAATCTGATAAGAATGAGGGGCTTCCTGATGGAGCACTTGAATTTTTAGACAGCCTGTAAAAGCTTGAGGGGAGTAATACAGATTGTAATTAATTTTTCTATGCTTATTACAGTATGTGATATTTGAAATATTACTGGTATCACAGAATGTAATAAAAGCCAAGTTGATTATTACATTTTGTATGATACCAATATGGATATGATAGCAGGGGTATTAGGGGAGTTTTGGCTCCCCTAACCAGATTTTACGCGAGTAGCGATGAGAATGCTATGCTTGCATAAGCATTCGAGGAGCACCGCGATAACCAGAAAATTGCATTCAATTTTCTGGTCTGTAAAACGCATGGCGTTTTACGTATCTGGCAAATTCTCTCCCCACAAGTTTGGAAAATAGGACATGTGGAAGGCAAATTATAATGACGGATAAAGAAAAAGAAACATAACAGGACAGATTCACAGGCTGAACTGTTACAAAGAAACGAAGGAAGGGATTGCTTATAGGACGAAGAGGACAATTGGTAGAACCAAGGAATAATTTTACCATCCGCTTGTCGGATGAGGAACGGGAGCAGGCAGAGTATGATGCCAAAGCCAACAACATGAAATTATCGGATTATGTAAGGTATCTGATTACTCATGGTGGAAGAGTAGATACAACGCTTGCTTACGACAGACGGAATCTAATCAGTCAGATTTCCGGTCTTTGCAACAATTACAATCAGATGACAAGAACTGCTAACGGGTGTGGCTATGTCTTTGACAGCACCATGCGGACGGGAAATCATCTGCTTGAACAGATAAAGGATTTATTACAGGAGGTGGTGAACAGGTGGCAATAACCAAGATGATGCATATGAAGGCAAGCAGCAAGGCTCGAATAGATATTCATCTGGAGCATTCCATCAACTATATTTTACAACCGAAAAAGCTTGGGGAAGCAAATCTGGCAGGCGGTATCAACTGCCTGCCGGAGATGGCTTACCGACAGATGAAGGCTACCAAGCAGATGTTTGGCAAAACCGGCGGAAGGCAGGGATATCATTTTGTTATATCCTTAAAACCGGGTGAAGGTACACCGGAGATTATGTATGATATTGCAATGCGGTTTGCCGAGGAGGCATTTGCAGGAGAATATGAGGGGGTGGTGGCTGTTCATACAGACAGGGAACATCTTCATGCCCACATCATAATAAACAGTGTAAATATGGTAACAGGATACAAGTTTCAGTGCCGGGATGGTGACTGGAAATATAAATTCCAGCCCATTACCAATAAACTCTGTGAAGAATATGGACTGCATATCACTCCGGCTGAATACAGCAAGGAACCGAAGAATATGGCAAGACCACAGTGGGAGCGTGAGCAAGCATTTTCCGAATGGATCAAGCAGGATGCCTTGTTTTGTGCCATCGGTGCAGAAAATATGGAGCATTTTATATTTCTTATGGAGAAGCTTGGATTTGAAGTAAAACAGGGAAGGCATATCGCTGTAAAGGTTCCGGGGATGAAGCGGTTTAAAAGACTGGATACCATTTCGGAGGATTTGAGCAGGGAGAGTCTGGAAACTATGTTTCGATATGGGGACGCAAGTCTTGCATCTCCTGTAAATCGAACTGTTTCATTGCTACCGGTAAGAAAAGCTGTTCTTACACCATACCAGAGAAAGTGCTATGCAAGGATGTATCGTTTGCGGCTGGCTGAGAAAAAGAGGTTTACTTATAAATCTGCTTATCTGTATGAGCAGATACGGAAAATGCATGAGCTACAGGAAGAGTATTTGGTGGCGGTTAAGTATGATGTGAAGTCATATGGAGATTTGTTCCGCTTGAAGTTGCGATTACAGCGGGTGGATGAGGAACTGTGCAAGGCGCAGCAGGAAATGTACCGGGACAGGGCGTTACAGAAAAGGTCTTGCAAGACGGCACAAGATTTGGATTTCTTTGAAGCATCCGAGGATGATTATCGGGAACGGTTGGAGCAGATTAAGCTTCAAAAGAAGGATAATCGAAAGAAGTTGAAAGCGGTGGAGCGGTGTCTTGAGAGGGATGGAAGTCTGGCAGAGGCTGAATTGGAAATGCGGATACCGGTTGGAGATATGCAAGATATTGAGGAAATTGCAAGGGATGAAATACCGGGGAATCCGTATCATATGCAGGAAAGTGTGGCAGTATCGAAAGAAAATATATCGTCGGTGTCAGAGGCAGTTTCAGATGGGATTGTGGAAGAAGATGTAATTATGGCATCGGAGGTTGAAGCAGTTGGAGAAGTGGATATACTTGCAGATGTTGCAGAAGTGACAGAAAAAAATGAGGATGATATCGATGGTATTTATGATGGTGTAATAGGAATGTCTGGTAAGGTGGAAGTTGTTCTTCCAAGGATGGAAACGATGAATGCTGGCATGGAGATAACTGATGAACCCCAAACTATTACCTCTGTGGACGAGCCAATGGATGTTAGAGATGATGTGTTGAAATCAGCTACTATGAGTGATGAATCTGATCTGGCGCAGGATGATGTTCAGCAACACAAAGAAGAGGCAAAATTACCACCCAATAAGGTAGATTATATGAAAATGAGTGTAGCTGAAAAAGTTCGCTGTTATCCGTTTGATACAAGGGGAACAGACTCGGCGTTTGCGATGGTAAAGGCTTATTTTGAAACTGTGGGGCTAAGCACAGATTTTAGTTCTGTCTATGAGGAAGCCAAGCTTCTGACAGACTATTATGAGGAGCATAAGGCAGAAGAATTTATCCAAGAGCGAGCGGAACAGATAAAAGAAAAGATGAATATGTTGGGTATTGATGCGGGGAAGATTTCAGAGTGCCCAGTGGATGTGTTATCTAAGTTTTTTAATTTTGGAGATATAGAGTATTTTGCTGGGATTAAGTTGTTTAATCGGGTGATTGATAAGTTGGGAGTCAATATGACAAATCAGGAACGATATGAAGTGTTCGACAGGATATACGAGGCGGGAATGCAGGCAAAGAAGGATGAGTATAAAAGGAATAGTCGATGAGGTCAGATGATTTGGGTGCTATGGCAGATGCTGTAGCACCTGAATTATATTTGCCAAGGCATTGATTTGATAAAATTAGTTAAGAGACAATCGCAAGAATGTGAGAAAGTTAATTGATAAAACAGCGGTTTCGTGGTATTATTGAGGAAACATTTGTGAAAGTGGAGGTAAAAATGAGAGTATTGGTGATAAATTGTAGTCCCGTTAGGAATGGAGCAACAGCGGAAATAGTTAAAATAGTTACTGATTGTTTGGAAAAGAGACATAATATAAAAAACATATGTATTGACGATTATGATATAAATTTTTGCAAAGGATGTAGAACATGTCATACTACAGCAAAGTGTGTTCAAAAAGATGACGTTGATAGAATAATAGAACAATATGAATGGGCTGATGTTATTATTTCTGTGTCTCCCTCGTATTGGGCTGATATACCCGGACAATTTAAAGCTTTTATTGATAGATGTACTCCTTGGTGCAACACGCATGAACCACATGCCAAAATAAGCAGTGGCAAGAAAGGATATGCCATAGCGTTAAGAACGGGTCCGAGCATGAAGGAATGTGAGAGAATTATTGAAAGCATTGAACATTTTTATGGACATATGGAAATTGAGTGTTGTGATAGGCTGGGATTGTGTTCGGTGGAATATAAGGAAGATTTGGAATGTAAAAAAGAAGAGCTTGTGGATTTTTGTGGCAAGATAGATCAAATGAACTGATTTGAGAAATTTTCTAAGATGATATTACTTTGCAAACGAAAGAATTGGTGAAAAGATGCAAAAGGTTATTGTTTTTGATTTGGGTGGAACACTAATGGAATACAAAGGAATGCCATTAAATTGGTGTGATTATTATTATAAAGGATTTGGAAAGGTTAAGGATACATATGGGTTAGAATTATCTGAAATTGAATTACAAGAAGCAGTAGAAATATTAAAGTCATACAACCCACGTATTAGTGGAAGAAAACTCGAAATAGCACCTGAAATTATTTTTAGTGAGTGCATTGCGAACTGGAAGAATAAACCCAATGTTGAAAATGTAATTGATGCGTTTTTTAATGGATTAAGTTTAAGTGCAGAAGTTTTTGACTTTTCTGTAGCTTTGTTGCATAAATGCAAAAGTTATGGATGTAAAATTGCATGTCTAACTGATTTGCCCAATGGGATGCCTGACAGTATGTTTAAAAAAGCCATAGCGGAAATAATAGACTTATTTGATTTATATGTATCGTCTCAGAGTTGTGGAGTAAGAAAACCTAATAAAGAGGGATTGCTTTTGATAGCTAGAACATTTGATGTTGATGTGTCAGAGTTGTTATTCATAGGTGATGAAGAAAAGGATTATAAGACAGCTTTGAATGCGGGGTGCAACTTTATGTTTATTAGTGATTTTTATAAATCTTTGTATAGGTAAACCTTGATGATTCTATGAATATAAAGTTGTGAAATTGTACGGATAAGGATTGTGTTGTGAAAGGAGATATTGTGGTGAGAAATCGAATTAACAACCCGATGCAGTTCTAATACTGACAGCAGATTGTAGCGAGATTAATAATATAGTATAGCTGATGCTGTCAGAACTGCATCTTCAAAATGATAATTGAAAATTAGATTTTGAAAGGAATGTTGTTTATTATGAATGAATATGTTAAGAATTTAAATCGAATTGAATTTGTTGTGACAATGGCTTGTACAGGAAGGTGTAAACATTGCTCAGAAGGAGAACATGTAAATTGCAAAGGTCATATTGACGCAGGTATTGCAGTAACATCAATTCGTGAAGTATGTAAGAATTATAAAATAGAGTCATTAATGACATTTGGTGGTGAACCATTGATTTATCCGGAGGTTGTTTGTGCTATTCATAGCACAGCGACAGAAATGGGAATCGGTAAAAGGCAATTGATTACGAACGGTTTCTTCTCAAAGAAATATGAAAGGATAAAAGAAGTTGTTCAGAATCTTGAATATAGTGGAGTAAATGAATTGCTTTTATCTGTGGATGCATTTCATCAGGAAACAATTCCACTTGAGCCAGTAAAATATTTTGCTGAATGTGTTGCTAAATCAAAGATACATATTAAGTTAAGTCCAGCATGGCTTGTTAGTAAAGAAGACAACAACCCATATAATAATCGAACAAGAGAAGTTATAGAAGAATTCGAAAGTTTGAATATTCCAGTTGGGTCTGGCAATGTGATTTTTCCAAGTGGAAATGCATTGAAATATCTTAGTGAGTATTTCGATGAAAATGTAAATTATTTGTCACCATACGATGAAGAGCCAAAAGATATCAGAGCTATAGGAATTTTGCCAAATGGTGATGTGCTGAATGGTAATGTTTATGAAAATGGTATTCTTGATATTCTAAATGCATATCAACCTTAAATTTGATATTGAACTAAGTCACTGTCTCAATAACCTTAGTAGATAGTCGCGACAGCGACTTGGTTCAATATTGTGAGCTGATTTATTTTCAGGAACAGTATTTTGATAGTGAGATAGTAATGTAAAGATTGGTGGTACTAGGAATGGCAAGGATAGAAAATGTAACCATAACCAATATGTGTATGGTGTTTGATGGCAGCAAAGTATTGGTTCAAGACAAAAAAGACGACGATTATTCCGGAATAACCTTTCCGGGTGGACATGTCGAGAAAGGTGAATCACTTACAGATGCAGTAATTCGTGAGGTTTTTGAAGAAACGGGATTGAAAATACAGTCACCACAGTTGTGTGGAATAAAGGATTGGATGAGGGAGGATGGCACAAGATACATGGTGCTGTTTTATAAAACAGACAAGTTTGAAGGTACGGTAACATCCTCTGACGAAGGAGAAGTTTACTGGATTACATTAGAAGACATGAAGAATAAGAAACTTGCGTATGGTATGGATAAAATGCTGGAAGTATTTTTAGATGATAATATCAGCGAGTATTTTTTTTACAAGGAAGATGGAAAATGGGTAGAAGAATTGAAATAGATAAAGTATATGCACTCTTAGAAGCCTACAAATCAGGCAGACTTGGCGGTGAAAAAATGCCCGAAGATGAAAATCAAGCATTAGACAAATCATCAAAGGAAAATTATTTACATTTCACATTGCCTATGGCACTTAATTATCAAAGAAATTCCTATATGTTGTGGGAATGTGCAAATAAGACATATAAAGATTCAGAAACCACAGATGTTTTTGATACGAAAGCAGTAATCAATATGGATGAGCAGCGATTAAGAGAGAAGTTAGTAAAGTATAAGGTTGCTTTGCAACCTAACAAGCAGCCGATTATATGGAGAACTTTATGTGAAACCATAGAAAATGATTTTGCAGGGGATATTCGTAAGTTGTTTAATGATAATGGTTATTCCGTTCAGAAGATTAAAGAGTTCATTGCAAGGAATAAGAAGAAATTTCCATACTTGGGTGGCAATAAAATTTGCAATTATTGGTTATATGTAATGGAACAATATACAGATGTGAAATTTGTTGAACGAGAGAATATCACGGTGGCTCCGGATACCCATGTAATTCAGGCAAGTGAGAGATTAGGGGGCATTTCTTCGGAAGAGGCAGGGCAAGGTAATGTGCAGAAACTTGTAGCACAAAGGTGGCAGGAGATATTGAAAGGTACAGATTTTGTTCCCATAGATATACATATGCTTATGTGGTTGTGGAGTAGAGGTAAATTCGTTGTAGAGATTTAAAATTAGTTTATCAGGAGTGGACATATGATATTAGCAGAAGAAAAATATATATTGAACGACAAAGAAGTAGTGCTTCGCAGCGCAAGAATGGATGAGGCACAGATGCTGATTGATTATCTAAAAACTGTAACAGGTGAGACCAGATTTTTAATGTGTGAGCCAAATGAAATAGAATATACCAGGTCACAAGAGGAACAGTTTATTAAGTCGCATAATGAGGCGAAAGACGCTCTATTGATATTAGCATTTGTTGATGGGGAATATGCAGGAAATTGTTCTTTTGAAAGCAGGTCTGGAAGCAGAAGAGTAAGTCATAGAGCTGGAATCGGGATTGCACTTTATCAAAAATATACTGGTTTGGGTTTGGGACGTATTATGCTTAATGTGCTTTTGCGTGAAATTAAGAAAAGTGGATTTTCACAAGCTGAATTGACGGTAGTTGACAACAATAAAAGAGCTCGCCATTTATACGAAAGTCTAGGCTTTACAGAATGTGGACGAATTCCGAATGCTAACAGATACGATGATGGGGCATATTTGGATGATATATTGATGGTTTTGCAATTATAGGTGGAAACGTTAAGACAGAAAGTGAGAGTGTGGGTTATGACAGGCAAGTTAAGAAATATGACGTCAATTTACTTATTAAAGGATGATAAAGTACTGCTCTTATTCAGAAAGGGCGGAAGAGTTGTAAGTAATGTATGGACAGGCTCCGCCGGAGGTCATTTTGAAGAATTTGAACTAAATGATGCAAAGGCATGTGTATTAAGAGAGATGAATGAGGAACTGGGACTTCGTGAAGATAATATTCGGAATCTTTCTCTTAGATATGTTACATTACGAAGAACGAAAGGGGAGATAAGACAAAATTACTATTTTTTCGGAGGCTTCTGGCATGATGGTGGGTACACCGCCAGACCGCTAATGTATTTTTGCACTTGAAAAACCACCTGTGTTCCTTTAGAGTATTAGTGACCAAACTATCACCCGAAAGGAGTACCCACAGATGGTTTCCACTAATACTTTATGCAAAAAACTGCTCAATGTCAAGAACGCCGTTGTTGAAAGATGCGATTTTTATTCTGATCAGGATGGCGTGAATCACATCCAGATCCACGCCAGGCCTAACGTATGGCACAAGGACGATTGCCCGATTTGTCATAAATGCTGCAGGCGCTACGACAGGAAGAACCCCCAGCCCCGCATTTGGAGAGGGCTTGACTGGGGAGGAACCCTCGTTGAGGTGTCCTATGACACGCACCGCATCGAATGCCCCGTACATGGTGTCCTCGTCGCTGATGTCCCATGGGCTTATCCCGGCAGTGGGTTTACCAAGGATTTTGATCTCACCGTCGGCTGGCTTGCCACATACCTGCCAAGGAGCGCCGTCTCCGAATATATGCGTATCGACTGGGAGACTGTCGGCAGGTGTGTCCACCGCACCCTGAACGACATTGAGCCGGAACGCTCCAAACGGCTGGACGGTCTTGTAAATATCGGCATTGACGAGACCAGCTACAGGAAAGGGCACAAATACATCACCGTAATCGTCAACCATGACACCAATACCGTTGTATGGGCAGCGCAGGGGCACGGCAAAAGCGTCTTGGAGCAGTTTTACAGGCAGCTTACGCCAGCGCAGCTCTCATCCATCAAAGTCGTTACTGGCGATGGGGCGAAATGGATCACTGAATGCGTGAATGCATTCACCCCAGAATGCGAACGCTGCGTCGACCCGTTCCATGTGGTGGAATGGGCAATGGAGGCACTTGATGAGGTGCGCCGTGAGGTATGGCGGGAGGCTTATAATGAGGCTGTGGAGATTGCAAAAGCACACCCCTGCAAAAAAGGACGCCCCAAGGCTGGTGATGCCGAAAACGCCATCATAAATGCTGCCAAAGCAAAGGCGGACGAGATCAAAAACTCTGCATACGCACTCGGCAAAGCTCCCGAACATTTGACGGAGAGCCAGCAGGCAAAAGTGGCGATGATCGCAGAGAACAACAACCGCCTTTACCGTGCCTACCGTATGAAAGAAACACTCCGTCTGATCCTGAAGATCAAAGACGTTGATGAAGCAGAGTCAGAGCTGAAGCGCTGGCTCTGGTGGGCAAGCCACAGCAGGATCGCCGCTTTCAAAAATCTGTACCTGAAGATCAAGCGGCATAAGGATCATATCCTGAACACAATACGGCTGGGAATGAGCAACGCCCGGATCGAAGCCACAAACAATAAGATCAAGCTGATCATTCGTAAGGCATATGGATTTCGCAATATACAAAATATGTTGGATATGGTGTATCTGGTATGCTCGGATCTGAAGATCCCGCTCCCCAACCGAAAACCGAAATCCGTTTAATCAGCATAAACACTGGGGTTGTGGGTGTTTTTCACCCACCATTACCCCCGAAGAGCCATAAAAAAATGAGCAAATCGGACTTGCGTAAAAAGGCGGAAATCGCTCCTAACACAATGACAAAGCTTCGTCGTGATGAAGAGGTGAGCCTTACAATTCTTAGCAAAATCTGCAAAACCTTACATGCAGACTTTGGGGATATTGTGGAGTATGTGCCGGATGCAGAAATTTGGGATTTGTATAATGAGAATAGAGAACTCCTGGGAAAAGATCATGTAAGAGGAGAGCAACTACCGATAGATGGATATCATCTGGTGGTGCATGTCTGGATTCGTAATTCTAAGGGAGAGTACCTTATCTCGCAGCGTTCAGCAAACAGACCAACACACCCTTTGATGTGGGAATGTGTAGGTGGTTCGGTTGTGAAGGGAGAAGACAGTTTACAGGGGGCAATTCGAGAGGCAAAGGAAGAGGTTGGCGTTGATTTGATGCCGGAAAATGGACAAGTTCTTTTTACAAAGACACGAAAAATCATTGAGGGAAAAATCTTTAATGATATTGTGGATGTTTGGCTATTTGAATATGATGGAGAGGTTGATTTAGGCAATGCCACAACGGATGAAGTGGCACAGGTTGCTTGGATGAACAGGGAACAAATAAAAGAATTGTTTGATGCAAATATGTTTGTGGATACATTGAAATACTTCTTTACGGAAGTGAATGTTTAAGGAAATTTAATGTTTTCTCAGGAGGAAGCAGATGATAGATAAAAATGATGATATACAGCAAAGGAATATCGATTTATTAATAGCAGGATATTGGTATGAGGATTTACCACCAGTTATAGATATAGCAAACATGAAAGGAAAGATAAAGGGAATTATTGAAAAGATTGATAATGATATATATGATGACTTTTATAAAACGGATGGAATAATAACTGAATATAAAAATACACAGGCACCATCATATATATTTAATGACGGGATAGAACCTATAACTTTTTTTGAATTTAAGAAGAATGGTGCATTGAGAGAAATGCAGATTCCCAATTTGAAGTATTATTGTACATTTGTTTATAACACAATTGCTGTCTATGATGAACTGTTTAGTAAACTGTATAGTGAGCCGGAATTTGATAAATATGTTTGTAATTCAAACTCTTATATATTATTTAATGAACTGTTTCATATTTATAAATTGTATGATGGAAGTGAGGAAATTATTGAGAGTGGAATATTTGCTGTAAAGAATAATAAAACTACGGGGCAACTTGCACATGAAGAGAATAATGTAAGATACTTAAAAAAGCAAGGTGCTAAATTATATTCAGTTAAAGTTGATATAGAGTCATTTTATCCCAATGTGTATACGCATTATCTTAGTAAAATTAAAGATGCTGAGCCATATAAAGATAATATTTGCTGTGACACTTATTTTGACTTTTTGGATTATTACAATATGAAGATAAATAATAATCAGACAAAGGGAATTGTGACAGGAGTTTACTCTTCGACAATATCAGCGGAGTTGCTTATGTTATGTGTGGATTACGAGATTAATAATGTTATAGGTGATGAGGTGTCGTACATTCGATATGTTGATGATTTAACTTTTTTTTCAGATTCTTTAGAGGAAATATATTCCAAATTGCCATTAGTACAAAGGGTTTTGAATAAATATAGGCTTAGAATAAATAACAATAAAACAGAGACACAAAAGAGCATATATAATATGTCATATGTTGATATGTATGAGTTGAAGAAGAGATTTGATTTTTTCGATTTTGATTCTACTGATATTATAAAATATGATAAAGAGGTTTTTTACAATATTAAAGGATATGTGGCTAGAGCATATGACAATAATCTAAAATCTGAAATAAAAGCATTCTTATCAATGTTTAGAAGAGCTATTAGTTTGAAAAAACTTTGCTTTGATATAGATGAGAAAATTGACTTAAAAAAACATACTGTAGCATATATGGTACAGTTGGCTTGTTTGGAACCGATATTTGCATCGCGTTGCTATAGGGTTATCATTTCTATATTGAATTTGATTGATGAAGAGAATAAAAAAGATGAAATAGTAAAATTGCTGAAATCAAAAAATGATTTTATAAATGCAACATATCATGATTCGCTTTTGCAGATATGGCATTATTATGTTTTGAGTACGTATGACGCTAAATCCAATATTAAAGAGTTGATAGATAGTTTTGGAAGCGATGAAATAAATCCGATTATCTTAGCAGGATTTGTAAAAGAAAAAAATGCAGCTAATAAAGAATTGTTTGATTATATAAAAAAGACTTATTCTTCAATTGTATATAAAGAAGGAGAGAGTTCTTATTGGATGCGAAGCATTATGTTTTCAAAATGGTGGTTACCATTGCTTGTTATATATTTAAAGGATGGTAAGGACTATTCTCAATTTTATGAAAGCCAACATTTTCATGAAATTTACAAGGAAATGAAAGAGGATAAATAATTTCTTTTTCATATAAAAGAGAATTGCTACAATATATTCAGGAAAATGAAGAACATGGAATGAAGCTCTAAGTAGAGTATTATAATAGTTAATTGATGTAAATTGGAGGCGATAGAATGACAATTGAATTTATGAGAGACTTGCTTTCAAAAGATGAAAAAATAACAGTAGAATACAAAACCTGTCAGCATGGTGTTCAGGAAGATGTGTATGAAACGGTGTGTTCTTTTTCTAACAGATATGGTGGTTATATCATCATGGGTGCGAAAGATGATGGAACGCCAATAGGCATTAACCGGAATATGGTTAAGGATATGAAGAAAAACTTTGTGAATCAACTCAATAATCCGGATAAGATGTCCCCAACACTATATCTTTCATTAGAGGAATTGGAATATGAAGGAGTGTTGCTTCTGTGGGTATATGTGCCACCCACATCTACAGTAGAAAAATGTGCGAATAGGATTTATGACAGGAATGAAGATGGTGACATGGATATTACAGATTCGCCGATTCAGTTGCAAAATATGTATAACAGAAAAAGTAATACATATGCGGAGCATAAGATATTCCCATATGTTACAACGGAAGATCTACGCATGGATTTGATGGATAAAGTAAGAAATCTTGCAAAGAGTAAAAATCCGGATCATCCTTGGCTGAAAATGTCTGATGAGGAAATATTGAAGAGTGCAGGTTTATGGGAAAAAGATTTTTCATCAGGCATCCAGGGATATAATCTTGCCGGAGTACTTTTGTTTGGTAAGGATGAAGTAATACGTTCCTGTTGTCCGGGATATATTACAGATGCAATTTACAGAGTCGAAAATTTGGATAGATATGATGATAGATTGCAGGTAACAACAAATCTGACAGAGGCATATGAACTTCTGATGGATTTTGTGGCAAAGCATACTTCTGATAAGTTTTGTCTGGTTGATAATGTAAATACAAGCATTAGAGGCATTATTTCCAGAGAAGTAATTGCAAATATTCTTGTGCATAGAGATTATTCCAGTGCTTTTCCGGCAAAGGTGATTATTGAAAAGGATTGGCTAAAAACGGAAAACTGGTGTATACCAAGACGTCATGGCAATATTATGAGTGATGAATTTACACCATATCCTAAGAATCCATTGATACAGCAATTTTTTGCAAATATTGGTAGAACTGATACAATTGGTTCCGGTGTACGAAATCTATATAAATATACACCAATATATTCTGATGGTGGTAAGCCGGAATTGATTGAAGATGATGTGTTTAGAATAACCATTCCTTTGGACAAGGTGGCTGCCGACGAGGGAAGAGAACAGAAAACTTTATCTGAAAGAGAACAAAAAATTTATAATATGATTTGTGAAAACCTGCACTTATCGGTTGAACAGGTAATGGCAGAACTTGATATATCAAGAGCAACGGTATTCAGAGACTATGCTAAAATCAAAAAAGTAACAGGTGCAATGTATGACAAAAAGACATCGACATGGACTTTGGATTGATAGGATTGACTTAGTCTCAAGTTAGTCTCAACATAGTCTCATGAGATTTGATACCGGATGAGACCGAATAAAGCGGTAGAAATGTGATAAAATCGGCATTTTTTCAAAAAATAAGAGATAATTAGTCTCAAGTTAGTCTCACGTAGTCTCATTTTGGAGATGAGATTTTGAGACTGAGTTGAGACTGGGGAAATTATCATAAGATAATTAGAAATATGCGATACAGGAAGGAAAAAGAGATGTGGGCACAAATTGGTAATTGGCTATATCAAAATGCAATGGCTATTTTCATTTCTGCGATTGCATCATTGTTAATATCAAAAAGATATTACGACAAAGCAAATCGCGAAAGTGTATTTATGACGGTTATATTTCCAATCGTTAAATTGTTGAATCAAAGATATTATACACGTAAGGACTATGAAGCACTTTTTGAAATCAATTCTTCTTATGCTGTTAAATATCTTCGAAAAAAGGAAAGAAATAAGCTACTAGAATTGTTAAGTGCTTATAGAGATGTATGTAGATATAGTAAAGAGGGTGCAGATACAAGTTGTATTATGGCATATTATAATTTTAAGTTGAAGGAGAATGGCGTTAATCCTAAACCATGTACAATAAGAGATGATGACGGAGAAGTGGTAGCAGATGATTTTCCGCCTGATTATAATTATTTGCAAGATTATGTGTATGAAATAGTTTCCTCATATGATTTTATAGAGTCACCAGATGAATGTGCTGTGAAAATTGCGGATGCGTTTAAACGTTATACCAAAAAATATTATACTGATAAGAAAATAGTATATTTCGAAGATTATTCCATTGAGAAAGTGATTGAATTGTCAGAAGTTTCTAAGAAATGGAATGAAAAATTTAGGTTGGCAGATGCGAGCAAGGAGGAGTTTTTAAAATTACCTATATGTAAAAAAGTGAAAGATATTATTGATGAGTCAAGTGTTAATGAATATGTTAAAAGTAAGAAAGCAACAAGGTTGGAAAATAGCAATTGAACATTGTAGGAAGGATAAGTGGATATGCAGGATAAAGAAAACAAGGACATAATTGATAGTCAAGGAAATGTTTTGAAAAGTACAAAAGATAATAGGGTCAAACAATTTTTGAAAGATAATGTATGGAATATTTTGAGTACTGGTTTGGCTGCATGTATTACTTTAGCAGGAATGATGAATTTGGTGATTTCAAAAAGCTTTTCTATTTCATGTTCGAATTTTTATGGAATAGATGAAAAATATTTTAGCGGAACAGAAATGTTTGAGAACAAATTGATTTTTGTTTTTTGTGCATTGCTTTTGTTTGCTTATCCGTTCATATTCTCATACATGAATAAAAAAATGAATAGCAAACTATATGTGGTATTGACATTTCTTTTAACGATATATATTTTATTTGCCCAAAATATATTATATACGATTAACCTAATAGAAATTATTCCATGGGCATGGTTGAGACGATGTATAGACAATTATACAACGATTGGAGTGTTTTTATTTGTCGATATAGTGATAGCATATTTTATAATAATAAGGAATTTCTTTTGGAAAAATAAGAAATACAATATGGGTGGAAAGATAATATTAGCAATAGCGCTGATACTATATGTTTTGAATGTAGTTACAGGAATTGCAATTAAAATAGACTATGAAATTAGTGACAAGAAAGCATATGAGGTTATTGAACAGAATAGAGCTATAGTATCGAATTATGATGGTAAATTTGTAGTTATGAATTGTGAAATACAAGGCGAAACTATTATTTTAAAAAAGGGTACATATAGTTTGGAGGAGATGACAGGGGTTTCAATTACATATCACAAATATGAGAAAGTAATTTGTGAGTAAAATAACCAGTCCCAACAACGATGTATGAAAGGACTGGTATATAGGCGTTAAATTAATTTAATCCATCCATCGCATCCACATAATCCTGTAATCCGTTTTCTTTCAATGCCAGTTTGGCATACAGCAGAGGTGCCTCCTCTGCCAGCCGGTACAGATAGACAATATCATTCGGATCATCAAAGATGACAGAGGAATTACATTCTTTACAATAGATAACAAGAATGGAGTTCTTTCCGGTATTGAAGAAAATGGAGTCTGTGGCTGGTTCGTACATACCGAATTGGAAATCAAGATTGTTGTTCATGGCGGTCTTCCTCCCACAAATATTTTGCACCATCTAGCAGGTCGATAATAGCCGTAAGCATATTGGTGTATTCGGTCTGTAATTCCTTAATGGCTTCCGAAGAAGGCAGTGTATTTGAAGTGTTGCCGGTTGCGGTAAAGGCCTTTTGCATTTCAAGTAATTGCAGATACAACGCATTTACAGTTTGCACCAGAGGATAGATGGTTTCTTTCTTGCCAACAACACAGATGCGGTTATAGATGCAGGAACGGATGAAGTAATCTTTCTTCATCATTCCGCTGGCAAGAATACGGGCTTCAATTTGTTTTCGTTCAGCGTCAGTAATTCTGA
>CANPZR010000004.1 GCA_947589175.1 uncultured Lachnospiraceae bacterium
TGACAATCTCGGGCATCATGAACCGGTTCCGGTCCACATTCCACGCGACTGCCATATCCAGTCCCGACGGCTTCCGATCATTCACCACAATCCGCTCGCCCATCGGCATATCGAACAGAATTACATCATACCGTATTCTTGCCGATTCGAGAAAATCCACCGTCATCTGCCTGTATTCCTCCGTCCGGGAAGTAAGAATAATAATCTTATCTTCCTCTGGTATTTCCCGCAGATACTCCGCCGCCCCCTCCAGAACCGTATCAGTTCCATCCAGCTTATATCCATTGTGCAGTAATAATGTACCGTCCAGATCGAAGATCCACGTTTTGGGGAGCGTAGACAACACTAACATTTCTTCCATACAAAATCATCCTTTACGACAATATTTTCCCACCCGTCCAGCGCATACATGTCAATCGCCTTCCACTGGGTATCACAGTAGTTGTAATCCGGGTAAAGGGCGATTTTCCGGCAGTCTGCGTACCGCAGCACATCGCAGAGCCCGCTCCGGATTCCGATAAATGTGCCCGCATATTCCACGAGCGGCTGCATTTCCGCCAGTTCGGACCGAATAGGAAGCGTTCCCTCGAGGGGCGTTTCCTCTCCTGCTACATTAGTGAAACACTGAAAGCCCCGCCCCGCATAATCCTCAACAATCTGGCTCCACACATTGTCCGGGAGCGATACCACAGATTTTGCATAGGGCGACAGAATGACGGCTTTTCCCTTCTGAATCCGCCCCTGGTCATGAAAAGGCTTCCAGCAGGATGGCCGGACCGGCTCTGTCCCCCTTGGCAGCCCGTACACACCGCAGCAGTATATCTGCTCCAAAGGGATACACTTCACATAAAGCGCCCTGTGCAAATCCACAACATAGGGCCTGTCCTGATGCGCGATAAACGAGTCCCTGTCATTTGTATACAAGGCAGCCTGAATGACCTCATCCATCGCTTTCTGAGGCAGGATCTCTACCGGATAATTTCCAAAAAGCTTCACGACCTGCGCACAGGCCTGTCCGACCACGCAGACTACACAGTGCTGTATTCCCCTTTCGGCCAGAAAATGCGGCAGGTACGACATGGCAAAACAGATGTCTCCCAATGCCTGAAAAGGACAAAGTATCTTCATGGATCCGGGAAATTTCTCTGTCAGTTCTCTATGTCGCGCAAGCCCCCGCTCCAGCCTCGCCCGCTTCCGTTTCAGCGTGTCCTCCGACAATGAATATTCAGCGAAGCTGTCGTATTCCACCATTTTATGAATCTGTCCCATATACCCCATGCCGCGGAGCTGCTCCGCCATCGACTCATAAGCGCGGGCCGCAATGCACACGGCACTGTCCCCTTCCGCCTCCGACAGAATCCCCCGCGGCGCTTTAATCGGAATATCCCGGTAAGACTTTCCGTGCTTTCTCTCATTATTGTCAAGGATCGCGCAGACAGAAATCCCTTTTTCCAGCAACCGGTCCGCTAAGGTCTCCGTGGCGTTGCAATGCCCGAAAAGATATACATTTTTCCCGGCAAGCTCGCCCCTCTGAAGCAGACTGTCCAGGTTTTCACACATTTCCGCATAATGCGTTTTATCCATAATCCATTCCCTTCCCTGTCACTTTAATAGCGCCTCCACAGCTTCCTCGGGAGTCAGAAGCCCCGTCTTAACATAATTCCACAGCGTGCCGTAATTGCCATCCATAGAAATCATTCTAAATTTGTCAGAAAATTCGTAGGTAAGGTAGAGCTGGCACAGTTCCGGATATTTCTCTGCTGGCAATAAATATATTTTATTAACTGTTTCTACTGGCATCTTTCAGCACCTCCCCAATATGTCCTCCCGGATGATTTCTCCTGAAATCTTCTATGGTAAGCTCACGCTTCTTTGCGATCTGCATACAAAGACCCTGGAGCACAATCAGATTAATAGTAGTGGAATTGTTCGGCATTATATTCCACATATCTCCCTCATCATTCAGCTTCATTACAATATGATTCGGTATTTCCCTTGCCAGAGTAGAATCACCTTCAAACGTCAGGAGGCGCATCTCTATATTCCTCTGCATAAGCAACCGCGCAAGATAGATCGACTCACTGGTCTCCCCGCTTTTGGTCAGGAGTATGACCATGTCTCCATCCTTTACTATGCCCATATCCCCATGAACAGCAGAATTGGTATGCAGAAATGCCGCATCCATTCCGAGGGAAACCATCGAGCCCACAAATTTTTCACATATAGGCACATTCTTGCCAAGACCTGAGACCACTATCTTATGGCCCGAACTAATTACTCTTGCCGCATCATCTACCCAACGCATAAAAACTGCCTCATCAAGAGATCGTATCGCATTTTCTATTTCTTTTAACTCTTTTTCAAAATAAGAAATCAAAGCACTTCCTCCAAATAATAAAGTCCGTTATAAAATGCACCACAGATTGAATCATAATCCTGCCAGGCATAAGTAGTAAGTGACAGCCATATGATTGCATGAATCAATTTAATCTCATGCTCATCAGCACCGGTCAGCCGAAAAAATTCTTCCTCCAGCTCCTCCCATCCATTAGATTCAATAGAGAGTTTTACTCCTTCATCCGCATTCACTCCTATGTCGAGACAAAACCTTTTCATATTAAACCTGTCATAATTTCCAACAATAGAATAATACAGCTTCGCCCAATCATACCTTTCATCACCGTAAAACTCCGTATATCCAAAATACCCTCTCGGATCGATCAGAACCGGCTCGCCATTTTCCCTGAGCATCATATTTGAAAATGTACAGTCACCATGAATAAAACAGAACTCTGTGCATGTAAGCTCCTCAAGCTCCTTTTCCAGCCGATCCTGAAAATAAAACACATTCCTGCAATTTCTTCCGTTGACCCTTATATATCTGTCCCTCGCAAACGGAACCAGATCCTTTATTTGGGATAGCCTGGCAATTGTCTTATTAAAATAAGCTTCCTTCATGCTGAAAGCATCTGCTGGCGCCGTCTCTGAAACATGCAGTGCTTTCAGCTTCTCCACTAGCTGTCCGAGAATGTTCTGTTTCTTTTCAAACGACACATCATATTCATAAATATTTCCGCCCTCTATTTTTTCCAGCCTTAGCGGAGCAGTGCCATAGATCCGGGGAATCCCCTCGACCTTCAAAGATTTTGCTTTATCATACCAGGCACACTCCCGCACAGCCAGTTTCCTGCCCTGTTCGTCCAGAGGTTCCTTTACAAGAACACTGCCGTCCAAGCGAATCCGATTGAAAGGCCTGGTCTTAATTTCCTCCAGTTTTTCATATTCCGAAAGAATACCAAACTCCCTTGTTCCTGCAAGGCTCCATTCCTTAAAGCTTATTCTTTTATCCTGCATCCAGCGGACAAGTTCTCCGCTCTCCGGCACTCCGGACAGAACCGATTTGTCATGGAACAGAAAAAATCCCGCAACACCATGCTCCGCTGATTTTTCCTCTGAAAATCTTCCATTTTCATATTTCCAGCGGCACGGAAATGTAGAGGAAATCCCCACATAATCCGTAGCTGTCATTCCATCAAAATTCTGTCTATATTCCTCAGGCAGTTCAAAATCTTCGGGCAAAATCAGATCTGACCAAATAAGCATGGCCGGTTCCCCCCAGGGAATAAGTTCCAGCGCCTGCCTTATTCCCCCGCATGTACCCGTGCCCTCCGCTTCTATTATCAGATATTTCACATCTGCAAAAGCTGCCAGATATTTTCTAAGTACATCCTTCTTATAATCAGCAATTATGACATATCTGCTGTCTGGATATTTCCTGAAAAGGTGAAATATCATCGGCAGATTTTCTATCGGAGCCAGTGCTTTCGGTTTATTCTTTGTAAGATACCCCAGGCGGCTGCCCTTACCGCCTGCCTGAATAATAATATATTCCGGTTTCATCCAGTTCATCTCCTCATCCATATGGCATAAAAGGCTGAAGGTTTATTACTACGTTCGCCAGCCCTAATTTTCTTAAATCATCAAAGATTATCTGACTGGAAGCCAGGATAACATCTGCCCGCTCCACGACCTCATCTGTCGAGACAATCAAATTGCCATATTCCGTTTGCCCGCCTATCCGTTCATTTGTCGCATCGCAGACTCCATCGAGCCGGATTTCCTCTTTATGGCAGAATTCTTCAAATCCGTTTCCCCTTCTTCCCATTCCCCACAAGTACCGTAATCCAGATGCCGCCGCAAGCCTGCTCAATATGCTTTCGCGGTTTTTTTCAAGCTGTTCTGGAAAAGTCTGATAAGCTTTTAGCCTCTCCTGTATAACAGCATGATACTTTCCGTCCGTATCCTTGTCCAAAGTGTTCAAGATGTTTCTCTCCAGTTCCCACTGCCTGTCAAGACGCTCTCTGTTTTTGAGAACCTGCATGGTCCAGGATCCCTGAGAGTATCTCCTGTAAACTGCCATTTTACGGGCGATATAATAAATGCCCCCCCGGAGCGCTCCCTTAATCTGTTGAGAATAATCCAGTCCCACAATTTTCTCAAAAGCCAGCATGCTGTCATACATGCTTTTTCTAAAGAAAAGGCCTGCTGTAACAAGGTACTGCCCGCCTCCGAGAATTACTTCCTCCGGCGTCAGGATACCATCTCTCTCTTTGGGAGAAATCATGCTCACTTCCCTGATTCCATCTTCTGTAACTGTAACACCGCAGCAAGCGCACATATCACATTCCGGATGTCTTTCCAAGGCCTCCCACTGCCTCTGAAGTTTGGTGTCATCCGTCCAGAAATCGTCCCCTTCACAAGTGGCTATGTATTTTCCCCTTGCGCGCCCTCTTACAATAGGCGCAAAGAAATCTATTCCCTTAGAATACTGATTTGTTTTTTCATATACGACACTCAACCGCGGATATTTCTTTTCATACTCACCCAGAATCTCTGCCGTTCCATCCGTAGAAACATCATCATGAATAATAACCTCAAATGGAAAAGAGGCTTTTTGGGACAATATGCTGTCTAAGGCTTTCCTAATATATTTTTCATGATTATAGGTAATGCATACAACGCTTACCTCTATATCCGTTTCATTCTTCATCTGATTCCCGCAAGTTCCGCAAGCTTTAAGATTGAGCCCTGATAACCTGCCCTTTCAAGCATTGTTCTTATGACGTCCTCACTCCAGTGCAGCGCAATCACCACACATACATTTTTATCCAGATCCTCAAAATGGTTGATACCATAAATCGGCGTTCCCAGGTAAGACAGGCCATCCATTTTCCGATCCAGGCAATAAGCGACATGGTGATCGGCCTTCAGCCGACTCACCAGAGCCTTTCCCACAGCCGTCATCCCATAAACAACAACCGGCCTTCCCTCCGCCTGTTCGTCCAGCCTGCAAATAAAGGCATCATCACAGAAAATCTTCTCCATCAGCGAATACATAGTCCTGGTTTTCACATAAGGTTCAGGACCCAGGCCGCTCTCGCGTCCTCCTCCCCAGTCATGCACCTTGGGATGCTTAAATATTGGATTATTCATCACTTCAAGAAAATCCTTATGTCTTGGATGGTAAACATTCCGAACATCCATTATCCACTCTTTCATCCCCACCTCTCCCCAGGGATCAAATGGCCTTAAGCGCACATAGTCCGCACCAAACTCTTCAATGCAGCGTCTTGCAAATTCCGGCAGCTGCTTATAATTTTTGTCCTGATAGACTGTTGCAAGTTCAAGATAATCTATTACTCCATTCTCCCTCAGGGATTTTACAAAAGCTAAATTTTTTTCCAGTTTGCTGACCGGCTGTCCGGTTCCGGAAAGTTCACGGTATATCTCGTCCTCAAAACTCAGAACAGTTATGGCCACGTTCAGCCTGTATTGGCCAAGATTTTCAATCTGTTTCCAATGTTTTTCATCAAAAAGTGAGCCATTGGTTTCAAGTGTTACCGTAATATCCTCCGGAGCTGCCTGCGGCTTCCATTCAGATAGAAGTTTCAAAATATGCTTGCTTACAAATAATTCCCCCAGGCCATTCGCACTCAGATGTTTCACATACGGCAATGCCTTTTTAAGTTCTTCGTCAATTTTATTCAGTTTTTCCTCTCGCTTTTGCATGTCTGCCGCTTCCATCCAATTTGGTATGTCACACATAACACAGCGATAATTGCATACATTCTCATATGCAAGAAAAAGTGTTTCCGGAAATTGCGGCACCTTCTCTATATCAATGGAATTCTTCTCTACTGTATTATTGGCCACAAACGGACACTGATTGGGATTGCAGTTCGAGTGATCCCCATCTGCATGCATATCCCTTATCAGTTCTGCCGCCGGGCTATGATATATCTCATCAAGAGAATTTTCTGTCAAATGGCCGATGACGCCCCCATCATTCAGCCAGCTACACTGGCGCACTGCGCCATCCTCATTCATTACCTGCACAAAATCAACCGCCCGTTTACAAAGCCTCATAAAATCTCTCCTTTCTCTAAATTCTACGCCCTGCTCATATAAGGAAACATATTTACTATAGACGCTGCTGTTTTTTTCGATAATAAATACCTATAGGCTCCTTCTACGGATGCCAGTATCATTCCACTGCATTGAATTACATCATGCGTAGAAACGATAGGCGTCCCATATTCCGTTAATCCTCCAATATTCTTTTCAGTAACATCACAAACGCCTGCTATACTCACTCCACAGTCTTTGCAGAACTGTTCCAAAGCTCTGCCACGAAGTCCCATCCCCCATATGTAAATATCCCTATTGCTTTCTGCCAAAATTACAGTTATTTCTTTCCTATGCGACATAAGCTGATCATAAAACCCTATGTCATAATCCTTCAATCGTTCTTCAATTACAGAATGATAGACGCCCTTAGTATCCCGATCCAATGTTCTCAAGATCCTTTTTTCCTGCTCAATCTGAAGGCTCATCATCTCACTTTTCGCCTTTGTCAATCCCGCGGTCTGTGATCCGGCAGAATATCGTCTATAGGCCGCCATTGCCCGGTCTATATAACAAATCCCTCCCCGGAGCGCACCTTTCATCTGATATACATAATCAAGACTTCGGATTTTCTCAAATTCCATCATGTCATTGTACATGGACTTACGGAAAAAGAGCGATGCCGTAGCAAGGTACATCCCACCTCCAAGGATTACATTTCCCATACTGAGTATTCCATCCCCCTCACGCGGACGGATTTCCCCAAGTTCAAAATGACCATCTGACGACATCATCTTTGCTCTGCAGGCGCACATATCACATTCCGGATGCTCTTCAAGCATTTCCCACTGCATCCTAATTTTATCATCGGAAGTCCAGTAGTCATCCCCTTCACAAATAGCAATATACTTTCCACGTGCAATATCAACCACTATGTCCCTGAAAAAATCAATCCCTTTCGAGAATAAATTTTCTTCTTCATACAACGCCCGTATAATTTTCGGATACCTTTCCTGATACTCTTTTACAATATCCCTGGTGCCGTCTGTAGATGCATCATCATGAACGATTATTTCAAATGGCACTCCTATTTTCTGATTTATCATGCTATCGAGAGCATCTCTGATATAATTTTTCTGATTATATGTAATACAGATTACACTGACCTGACAGTCCGTCATCTCATCATCATCTCCTGATTCCGTATTACCATTTACTTTGCTGTTTTTTCCAGACAAGCACCTAATCTTTTACAAAATACTGCTCCTTTTACAAATCCACAGGCTTTCTGCTTTCCGCAGATTTATAGGCTGCATAAATCACCTTCACCGTATCATACGCCAAATCAAAGTCAGACTTAGGGGACTTTCCATAATAAATGGACTCAATAAAATCTCTCATTTCGTCTGTGTATCCCCGGATAATCTCATCTTCAAGAAAAGGATAATTCCATCCGGTCTTCTGTGGAAGCATTTCAGAAAGATATACGTCATCAAGTTTATCTTCATCCAAAAAATATGTTTCCATCAAATTTGCCATTGTAAGCCTGCAGTTAATAGCCGCGTCGTTGCAGTAAAGCTCCACATAATTTTTACTGCCTCCAAGAAGTGTATCTGTCGCTATAACCACAGCTCTTGTTTTATCCGAAAATGACAGAATGACCGCTCCAAAATCCTCCACATCATGGGGGTGTGCCGCAATATGTCTATGATCATAATCGCTCAGCTGCTCGGTTATCATCTCCGTATCCGCATATACGCTTGTCACCCGGATCTCCTCTCCCCTTGTCTGGGCTTCAATAGACTTCAGCCATAGAATTGCCGTAAGCGGGTGAGCTCCCGTCCGGATAAATGTGCCACCACCGGTCTTATTCCATTCTCCCGCAACAGGCGAACTCGACCCCTTTAAGCTCTCTTCCCCTTTTGCGAATAAAATCCTGCTTTTCTTTTTTTTAAGAATTTCAGCAGCCTTGACGACAGCCGGGGCATACACAAAGTTCTCTGCATACATGAACTGTCCGGGCGCATTTTGAACGACTGTCCGCAGCTCATCAAGACTAGCCATTACTTTTTCATACATATATGCTTTGGATACTTTTTTCCCAATGGGCTCAGGATCGCCCTCCTCCCCAAAGTAACCGCTCAATGGCTTTTCACATATCACATGCTTCCCTGCCAGCATAGCACGTTCAACCATCTCCTCATGGATATACGGTGGCGTGCAGATATCTATCACATCTATCTCCGGATCGTTCAGTAAATCGTCAAAATCCAGCGATGCATTCATAAATCCATATCTCTTTTTCATCACATTAACCTGTTCCGTCCTTCTGGCCATAATATGCTTGTAACATACCGGCACGCCACTGAAACGTTTCAAGGCATTCATATGTAGTTCCGTCGCTCTCCCTGCCCCTGCAACTCCCAGACAGATTTCTCCTTTATCATTCATATACTCGCTCCTTCATACTTACAAAATCATTTCTATACTTAGAAATCAAAACATCTTCCATCTCTTTCCTGCTACTGAACATCATAAAAAGAAATCCAACCGGTTCCTTTAAATGGGTCGTTACAATGTCACCTTCCCGCAAAAGCCAGTATTCATTATAAATGTATTTTCTATATTCATCTGGTACATTGATTTTATCTATCACTCCATTTTCATTCGCCATGACTGCCTTGTATGCGTAATATCCCTCCTGCATAGATGAAACCGGAAACTCTGCACAGTCCAATCCGCATTTAGCCCTTGTTTCCCAATACTCCCAATCAATGCCAGTGAGCATATTTCCAGGTACATGGTACATATTTCCAAGAATACGGCGCATGACCTCTATTATGTATGGTCTGCCCTTATAATAAATATATTGAAGATGAAAAATGCCATCTTTTAAACGGAGTGTTTGCGCCATCCTTTCAATTTCTTCAATAAGAAACTCACAACATTCTTTATAGTTGTCCGCTGGAAAAGTATCCATCTCCACCCGATACGGATTTTCAAATGAATACTCATTATTGGATGCGACTGCCACCACCTTTCTGTTTAGAAGAAAGGTGCAGAATCCGTACTGCTTTCCCGCAAGAAACGGTTCCACAACAATTCTTCCATCTCTCGATTTATCAAAAGCTCCTTTTACTGCTTTCTGGACATCATCTGTATTTTCTATTTTGCTGATGCCATTTCCAGCACTGGCATCTATAGGTTTTACGATCAACGGCATGTCCATCCCGCATATCGCTTTCATAGCATCCTCTTCATTGTCAAAACATTGTGTTTCCGGTGTCAGAATATCATTCTCCTTTGCAAAACGTTTAAATTTATCCTTGTTATGAAGAGTAAGCGTAGTTTCATAACTATCATACCCCGGCAGTCCCATCTGCTCTGCTACATACGCCGCGGTGTACACGCCAAAGTCATTACAGCACTGACAAATGACATCCACCTTTTCTTCCTTTGCTATAGCTAGAATCCTCTCTTTGTCTGAATAATCCTCGGAAATCCATCTGTCTACCCATCTTACCCCCATACAGTCTGCTTTCGTCCCTGTCGCAATAATATAATATCCAAGCTTTTTAAGCGCCCGAATAAGTCCAAGATCATTATGGCTTGCACACAAAAGCAAGGCTTTGGGATGCTCCGTACTTTTCACTTTTTCACCTTCCTTTACTCAGGCAGAGCATATAAGACAAGTTCTGTTGCTGTTTGTTCATATGCCCGGATATAGTATCTGTATCCGTCCACAAGAGAATCAATATAATTCTGTATCTGCCATAAATCTTCTCTCTTATGATATATGCAAATTGCGCACTTAGGCCTATTCTTAATAATTGTTTCCTTTGCTCCTTCAAGTGCGGCTAGCTCATAACCCTCTATATCTAATTTAATAAAGGTAACCCGTTTTCCCTTTAATACATTATCTATGGTATCTGATATAACTTCTTCCCCTTGCGCAGCATTTGAAATAGCCGAAGACGATCCCTTCCCTTTTTGTTGAAAAGAAACTTTTTCTGTTCGATTCGATGTCGCAATGCAATAGGGAAAAAAGTTGTCATATTGCCTTGAACATAAAATTTTATAATTAGACGGGTCTGGTTCAAACGAGTATATCGCATTATATCCCATCAGTTTTTCTCTTTTTAAAGCAGTCAAAAAATCATCAACCGTATCTCCAATATATGCTCCTCCATCCAATAAAGCTTCATTCTCTGAAAGTTTGATTACATCAGGGTCAAAATATTGACATTCCGATTTTATAGTTCTCAGATAAGAATAATCCATGCTAATCTTCTGATTGATATACGCAATCAAGCTTTCTTGGGACTTTCTGTCATATAGGCGGTTGTATACATTTATTAATTCATGGTCATGTTGTTTTATAAACTCATATGTCATCATTTCAGGGTCAGCTTCAAAATTTCCTGCAAAACAATCTCTGTCTACCAAAATGTGAATTTTGTCTTTGCAAAAATCTAGTTTTTCTTTTTTAAATCCTCTGTAAGCAACCACTAAATTAATGGTCTGATTCTTAATCAAATCCTCGAGACACTCGCAGTTGCCATTATCCTCAGAAAAATATTTCCTGTCTACGCATTTCCCCGTAAATTCAAATCCAACGCTTCGCGCACGCTTTATTACATTATCAGATCCCTCTCCGGCTCCATATACATAAGTCGGAAAACCTGAATCTCTACATTTAGTGAGTTCCTCAATAAATCGATTGTTTTTTTCCTTAATAAATGGTAAAATGCTTGTTTCCATTTGTATCACTCTCCTTCTTTCAAATAATTTACTCTAAGAAAAAATCGTTATTACGCAAATAGGTGGCAGAAATTCTGCATGGTATCGGCCCCCCTTCATTTCCTTTTCTATTCTCCCAAGCGCTAAAACAATATCCCATTTTTTCAACAACTTCATCAATAGGATCATCGAATTTTAATTTTTCTAAATTCGATATATTTGTTGATTCATCCTGATAAGCCATGTTCATAATCAATTCATAACGCCTGTAATTAGCCATATCCGTTTCATCATCAATCCACTCTCCTTCCAATCTCATGATGAACTCTTTTGTCGCCTCAAGAATCTCTTCCGGCGTATTTTCAATTAGTTCAATATTCATAAACTCAAGCAAAGCGCCTTCATTCCTGCATTTTCTGTCAACATTTATTATTTCCTCAAGCGACAAATATTTTTCTCTGGCCTTATCAAAATACTTTTTAGGAATATATAAATCATATTTTGTAAAAGGAATACCTCCACATGCAATCGTAAAGGAAGTTGCATTAACAACCAAAACGGGTTTTCCAAACATAGTTGGCAACTGCCACATTCCCGACGTTGTTACGATGGAAAATTTGCAAAAAGCAAATAAAACTAAATCCATATAATCATCTGCATATTTTCCGGCATAATCAAAACAATTCTTTATATTAGAATCTATCTCCTCATTTCTTCCCATTCTCACTGATTTAAGTTCGAGATTCTTTAAATAATCAATTGTCGGCTGATAGTTATAAAAACCAGAATTTCTAAAATCAAAATGAAAGTCCGATCCCTCTGCTGTCAAAAGATAGTTTCTGGTTCTTGTGCCAAGGCAGACATACTCATTATCCAGTAATCCCCATTTTTCTTTTTTAATTCTAGCTGCTGACAACTTATCATCATTAAGTTCTACAAGTTTCTCTCCCATTTCAATCTCAATCGGCAGTAAATGATCCCTTAACATATACTTTGTAAAATCAGAAAGATCGATTTCCAAATATTTGTTATTCAAAACATATTGCCAAAAAAGAAGATCTTCCCCATATATCAGATTGATTTTTTTTGATAACAACTTTACAAGTTCTGTATTACAAACAAAATTATCATAATAACAGGGAATAAAAACCTTTAGCGTGTCTTCTTCATCTTTTTCTTCTTTTAGTACAGCAAATACACGCATCAAAAACTCCCCAAGATATTTTTCATATATCATAAACAGCTTTATGTTCTTATACTCTTTTTTTAGCTCATCCCAACGTTCAGCATACAGTTCATTACTATAGTTCCCACTAATCCTAATCATATTGTTGCATATTCTGCTTCTTTCAAAATCCCACCTGTCTTTCGTTCTTCTATAACGAGATACATATTCATCAGAAATCCGACTTTCGGAAATTCCAATATCTGTGAGCTGCATTTTTATAGTGTCAAAAAAATACTGTGATGAAATAATAATAAAATCAAACTGTTCCGAGGATATTTCTTCAGGCAATATCACCTTTTTCCCAAACAACTCTCTTCCCGCCAGAGAAACATCATTATCCGCAAAGGCAATAATGTCATAAACTTGTTCATATTTAAGAAAGCAATTTATTCCCTGCCCTCTAACTCCAAAAATAATTACTCGTTTCATAACAAAATCTCCTTAACTAATCATGTTTTTAATTTCATTCATTATTCTATCTGCACCAATTTTGTTCATTTCTCTGACACATTCATATGCTCCATATCCCTTTGTGAATCCTTCGATTCCGATTCTTTTAAATCTAATCGGTTTACCATATTCTGCTATTACTTCTGACACCGCACTGCCTAACCCACCGATAATCTGATGTTCTTCAACAGTAATAATCCCTCCCGTCTCCTCTATAGCATATCGTACACTCTCATCATCGAAAGGCTTTATAGTATGCATATTTAAAAGTCTAATATTCAAGCCCTTATTCTTCATTTTCAGTACGATTCCCAAAAGCATATGTACGATACTTCCAGTACCAATAATTGTCAGATCGCTTCCATCATGCAATACATTAGCTTTACCAACTTCAAAAAAAGCTTCATTGTCATAGATTTCTTTTTCTCCACTGGTTCCAAGCCTTAAATAAACCGGACCGCATATTTCATACGCCGCTCGGGTCGCATTTATAACCTCTTTGGGGCTTGCCGGTGATAATATTGTCAAATTAGGCAATGCCCTTAACGCAGCAAGATCAAAAACCGTATGATGCGACGCCCCGAGCAGACTATAGGAACACCCCGCTCCTATTCCCACAAGCTTAACATTCTGATTCATGAGGCATACATCATTCATAACAAACTCATAGCCTCTATAAGCTATAAATGCACCAATCGTATAAGCGAATGGTATTTTCCCTCTTTCAGCTAATCCTGCAGCCATTGCAATCATATTCTGCTCGGCTATTCCTGCGTTAATCAGTCTGTCAGGAAAATTCTCGCGAAAAGTATCATAAACAATTGCGCCATTATCAGAAATAACAGCAAACACCCTCTCGTCTTTTTCCGCTATCTTATATAATGTGTCTAAATAAGCTCTTCTCATATTCTCCAAGATCCTCTACAGTCATTTTTAATTCTTTGAGCGCAATAGGCATTTCCTTTTCATTGGGAATCCGGTAATGCCATATCGGGCGATTTTCCATAAATGATATACCTTTGCCCTTAATAGTGTGTGCAACAATAACATGCGGTCTATTACTGTCCACTTTTTTTAATGAAGAAGTAATTTCTCTAATATTATGACCATCAATATCGTCCACATCAAAACCTAAGCTCTTCAATTTGCCCGAGAATTTATCAAATGACATGATATTCTCAATGCTATCCATTGCCTGTAAACCATTATTATCTATAATTATCACCAAATTACTCAGTTGATGGTGTATTGCAGATAAAAAGCCCTCCCAAACAGACCCCTCTTGACATTCACCATCTCCAAGCAAAACATATGTCCGCTGATCTGATCCGTCATATTTATTCGCCAATGCAATCCCTATTGCATACGAAAGTCCATGTCCAAGCGATCCTGTGGATGCCTCAATGCCCGGCACGCTTCCCTTTACCGCAAGACTGCCAATGCTTCCACCCGGTCTGCAGAAGTCATCTAATACTTCATCTTTAAAAAAGCCCGCCATATTCAATGCTGCATATAAAGCCAGCACCCCATGTCCCTTGCTAAGTATGAAGTAATCTCTTTCATTCCAATCCGGAATATCGCTTTTGTATTTCAACACTCCCCCAAAATATAGTACAGAAATAATTTCAGCAATAGAAAATGCAGGTGCAATATGACCGCCATTTGCTCTGCATGCCATACGAAATACTTTCTGCCTTATTTTCAAGGACATTCTCTCTAATTCATTTTTGTTCATATTGCTCCCCTAAATAAAATTGATGTGCATCGGTTCCCCAGTTGTTTTATCACCAGAAATATCTAGTCCTTCATGCTTTATCGCCCATATCACTTCGTTTGTCTTATGCTGCAGGCATAAAGTTCCACAATCTCTATTCACATCAAATGGTTCACGCGAAATTTTATCCATAACTTCCCAATATCTATCGCTTTCCCATATTTCCTTGAATCTTTTTTCTTTAATATTTCCTATATGATAATCACTGTATTTCTCGTTAAAAAACATTCCGCAAGGCGCAACCAAACCAGAACCGGACATCTGTATAATAAACGGAGCGCCATAACAATATTTATAGCATTTATGATTTCCTGTCTGAATTTTTGACCACTTCACGCTTACCTGATAGTCTTTTGAACTATATTTTTCGGCCTCTTTCAGTGTATCATACATAGCATTATATGCCGTATAATCAATGCCAAGCGTACCGTTTTCATCATCACTGCAATGTTTAATAACAAGATAATCAACCCCAAGCCTTTTTCCAAGATTAGTCAAAGGAATAATTTGGTCTTGAAACTCTGGCATAAGTACCATCTGCAAACCAATTGTTACATTCAGATTTTCCCTATGCTTAATTTCAACTGCTTTTTTTATATTGGCTATAGTCCTGTCATATGCTTCTTCTCTCACACCATGAATTTCCATATAACGGTCCTTATCACCAGCAGAAATATTAAAGCGAAGATATGTAAGGCATGGAAGGATCTGCTGGAGTTTCTCCTCGTTCAATAAATATCCATTAGTCCCAAGTGCCATATCTAACCCATTTTCCTTTCCATGCACAATGGCCTCCGCATAGCATGGATTGCAGGTGGACTCCCCGTCACTGACAAAACTAACGGCCTTCACACCAATTTCAGATGCATCGTCAAGAAAGTCAAATATATGCTTTTTTTCTATTGATGGAAATTGATTGATTGACTGCATCTTTCCATAACAATAAACGCACCTGTACGTACATTTTGTTGTCAGCGCACAGTCTATCGTTATCGGCGCAATACGCTCTCCTCTCATATATGCTTCTATTCTGTCTTTGTGCCAAAGAACTTTACTCCCATCCAATATAATATTGTCATTCATTTGCAACATTTCTCCTCTCAGTTATTTTTTATTTATCTTCATATAAAATTAACATGCGCACCAGGATACTCAATACAATCTATGTATTTATTTATTTCATCTAGCCGACAATTCTTTCGGCAGTAATTTTTGATAAATTCTCCCTGAAATGTATCCCTAATCTTTTTTGCCCTTTCCGACTCCCAAATAACATCTATATCTTCTTTGTTAATATTTCCGTACACATAATGCGAATCGCCCATGAAAACAATACATGGAAAAACTTCGCCTGCCGAGTCCATATATGTCATAAAATGTACTCCATAACATTTATGATATGGCTTCTCCATACCAAGGTTAGCAATAGACTGAGATCTAAAAAATATTTTGAACGAATCTGTCTCATACGATTTCAGTTCCTGTCCAATTTCCTGACTCTCTGAATAATCTACTTGTAACTTTGCTTTGCTCTTTGGGTGCTGCGAAAACGGTTTCACTGTAAAATAATCAAATCCCATTTCCCTGACTTTCCTTGCAAGCATCACTACTTCATTTTTATTTTCCTCCAGGAGCAACATCTGTGCTCCTAATGTCACAGAAAGCTTTTGTTCATGTTTTACCTTGACGGCAGACTCCATGTTACTTAATGCCCGCTCAAAATCTCCTTTCTGGCACTGATGAATTTTTCTGTATGTTTCTTCTGTGCCACCTGCAATGCTATACCTGACCCATGTCAGAGATTTAAGACATTCCTTTAATTTATCCTCTGTAAAAAGTACCCCATTTGTTGAAACAGCAGCATCAATTCCATTTATTTTTGTAGAATTGATGATATCAACCGCCTTAGGGTGCACCATGGGTTCTCCCTCTCCTGCGTAAATAATGCTTCTAAGACCTTTTTTCCCTAATATTTCAAGATTATGAATCAAAACTTCCGCATCCAACATTCTGGGCTTGTACTCCATATAATCAACGGCACAAAAAATGCACCTGTGGTTGCAAGCACCACTGAGGCCAATTTCCATTTCTATTGGATAAATAATTTCCCCAGAAATATAATCCGCCACCCGGCACGGATGATATAAAAGCTTATGCGAATCCATTCTTATATCATTATCCATCTTACATATCCTCCTCACACATTCATCAAAGTTCCAGAAAATTTCAAAACATCCACACGCTCCACAGCACTTTTATTACCTACAATGTTTGCTGCAAGGGCTCCCGCCACATTTCCCATCAATGTACCGACCTCAACCGGTGCGCCTGCAGCTGCAAAAATGCCTGATACCGCATAAAATGCATCTCCCGCTCCAATTGTATCTGATACTTTTAATGTAAAAGCAGGACAAATAACTTTTTTTCCATTTGAATACCCCCAGGCTCCTTCCGAACCCCGGGTAAGCCATCCCTGCTTCAACTTTAAATCTTCACACAACTTCTTGAGTGCTTTATCCTCATCTCCAGCCAATTCCGGATAAGCAAGCCTTAATTCCTTTTGATCCAGAGAAACAACATCCGCTTTCCGATATTTCGTAATGTTATTCAATCCATAGTTTGAAGAATTAGTCTGGCAATTCAGGACAATAAACCGTGAATTCTCCTGAATTACCTCCATTAGTTCTCTGTTGATAAGGCCATGTCCGAAATCACAGAGAAAAACAACATCATAATTCCGCAATTCTTTCAATAATTTACTTCTTATAATTGAAAAAGACCTTTCATCTATCTTAGGATTTTTAGGAATATTCGTTGCCACAAAAACCTTGGAGTATTCTTCCCGCCTCTCATCAGGAGAAATATATCTATGCTTGATTATTGTTGGCACTTCATCACTTTCAACTACATCAAGTTTTATTCCTTCACACGCCTCACTCTCAAAAAGCTTCTTCAAGTCCGATTCATTCCCTCTGACAGAAAGAAGTGTCACATCATTTGAAAATGATCTCAGATGCCTTGCAACAGCAACTGCTCCTCCCAGGTAATCTTCGCTCTCATGAGCTCTGACAGAATAAGCCATATTCTTACTCATAAGTCCCTGTACGGTGCAATATGTATATCTGTCAATTATAATATCTCCAATGACAAGAACCTTAAGGTCTTTCGCCTTATCGGCAAACTCTATAATATCTTTAAATAAAAACTTTCCTTTAAAGTCCTGCATAAAATCTATGACTTCCGCCGAAAGCGCGGACAACCCTCTATTTAACAATTTAGTTGAGCTAAAAACTTCGCCTCCTGTAAATGCGAGCCTTCCCCCGTGCCTTTCCACCAATTCTCTTTCAGGACGAATATTCTGGGTAATATCTGCCTTCTCATCTGCATATTCCGCACCCTTTACATAGATATCCGGTTCCACACACTCCACTATATCATCAACTGTATACCCCTCTGAAAGAATCACATAATCAATACACGTAATCATAGATAAAAATTTGAGTCTTTGCTCATCGCCAAAATATGGCCTTCCCGGTCCTTTACGGACAAATTTAGACGCAGTCACAGACACTACCAATACATCAGCCATTGCTGCTGCTTGTTCGAAATGCTGAATATGTCCAGGATGAACAAGATCAAAAACCCCATGACATAAAGCTATCTTTTTCCCATCTTTTTTTAGCAAAGGTCTCACATTTATCCTGAAATCTTCTTTAGTCACAATAACACCCATATTTCCTCACCTACTGATTTTCAATCGTATAAATATAATTTCTTAAAGTTGCCAATCCGATTCCCTCATTGACAACTCCTGAAAAAGAGTCCATCAATCTTCCTTCATTACTTTTTTTCTCTAAAATCCTTCGTTCCTCTTCTTCATCAATAACTAATATGCATCCTTCCAGTATCTCAAAATCTTCATTTACTCGCCAGATTTCCCCAAAAGATGTAACTACCCAGCAATCTGAATCATCCGATGGAAGAGTTCTTACATTGAGCCAATTCCCAGCATCTTTATTTAAGCAAAGTTCTTTTTCATAATATTTTTTCTTTTTATCCTCTAAATTTAAGCATACGGCCTTTCTATTTTTATCAAATGGAAACGCCCACGCCACAGTACCAATCAAGGTACCAAAATAAAAATTATTTCCACAACTAAATGTGTCTAATACCTGCCCATTTAAATCCAATATTCTGATTTCATCATTATCTTTCGGAATCAATATTATTTTATCCGGGGCTCTAAGCAAGGACTGAAATCCTGAAGGGTATGCATTGCCCACTATTTCTACTTTATGGGTAATTGCATCATATGTTGAATAAATTTCCCCTCCAGCCGAAACAACATTGATTTTATCCCCGTCAACAAATGCACCTGCGCAATGAGCATGTCCTTTCGGTGAAACCACTCCGCAGTTCTCTATTGTAAAATTATCCATATCTACCATAAGCAGATGCTCTACACTTATCCCGCTGGGAATTAAAAATAAATATTTTTCCTTATAAACCACAAAATCTCTATACCCATATCCATTGAATTCCGGAATCTCAAGATATTCAATCTGATATGTTTTCACATCCACTTTTGCGATATATTTTCCCTCCCATGGAATAAACCATATAGTGTCTTTATATAGGCACGCGCAACTATGGATACATTCCTTAATGTTCTCCTTATCAAAATCTCTGATATATTTCACATCACGCGTATCGCAATCAAAGCAAAACAGTGCGTTCATGTTCATCGCAGAAAAATAAATTTTATTCTCGAACTTTGCGCCCGCCAAAAAAGCAATATCCATTTTTTCACCATTACCCCAAATATTTAAACCAATCAGCTGTTGCTTCTTTTATGCTGTCGGCTGTCCATACTGGTGCCTTTCTCCAATAATCAATATTATCAAGAATATGCTGAACCCCTTCTTCAAGAGAAACTTTGGGATGCCAGTTAAGCAATTTGTTTATCTTTTTAGTATCCGCCCATGTACAATCCGGTTCTCCCGGCCGTTTGGGGATGTGTATGACATTCTCTTCAGTTCCGCCCAAAAGTTCTACCAGCCGATTTACTGAATAGGTATGCTCACTCCCCACATTAAACCTTTCTCCCACCACATCTGACATCGCCGCTGTGTAAAATGCATCCACAATATCTGTCACATAAGTAAAGTCTCTTGTCTGCTCACCAGTTCCCACTACCGTATACGGCTTTCCGGCCAGCTTCTGTCCTAAAAAAACTCCAAAGACAGCACCATAGGTTCCTGATGTTCTAGAACGTGGTCCATAAACATTAAATAGGCATAATGACACTACCGGCAATTTATAAACCTTGGCATAATGCAGGGCCAACTCCTCTCCCAACCGCTTTGTCAATGCATATGGATACTCTGGCCTGATTTCTGCACTTTCATCTGTAGGAAAGTGGTCAGGGATACCATAGCAGGAAGATGATGCCGTATATAGAAATCTCTTAATATTTGCCTTTTTGGAGGCTTCCAATACGGAAAAGGTTCCATCCACATTAGAGTGAAAATAATCACCTGGTCTTTGTATCGAAGGCACAATATCTGCCAGAGCCGCAAAATGAAACACCCAGTCAGCCCCATCAAAAACAGGTTCTATTTTTTTTGAATCACATATATCCGCTTCCAACAAAGACAAATTAGGATTATCTTTTTGATGTTCCAGATTTTCCACTCTCCCTGTGCTGAGATTATCAATCACACGCACCCGATGTCCCTCAGCCAGCAATCGATCAACCATATGCGATCCAATAAATCCACATCCACCTGTCACTACACAAATCATTACTATCTTCCCTCCTTTTTCCCAGCACATACTCTCACGGCATCTCTCAAATCTTCACATATATAATCAGGTTGTACATCCTTTATTTCCTCTTGCGTGCCATATCCCGTTCGAACTAATATAGTTTTGAGTTTTGCATTTTTTCCTGTCCTTATATCACTTTCTCTGTCACCTATTAAAAACGACTTCCCGATATCAATCTTATAGTCACTACAGGCTTTTTCTATCATTCCCGTCGCAGGTTTTCTACAAGTACATTTGATAGAATATTTTCTTACAATTCCGCGTGAATAATGCGGGCAGTAATAAACCCTGTCTATTCCAACTTCATCCACAAGTCTCTTGTTCATCAACTGTAATTCATTTTCTGTAAAATATCCCCTTGCAATACCACTCTGATTCGTAATAACAATTGCAAGAAACCCCATTTTGTGAAGAAAACGAACACACTCCTCAGCAAATGGATAAATTAAAAGGTCATCAACGTTTTTTACATAACTATTCTCTTGCGAGATAACCCCATCCCTGTCCAGAAATACAGCCTTTTCCATTTAAAGGAAACCTCCATCTCTTTCCATAATCAAATCTACAATCTCTTGCAGAATAAGATTATGAATTGATTCCACTATTCCATACTTCTCACTGGGAACATAAATGTTCATATCCCCTTTTTTCCTGATTGGATTATCCGGTTTAAATCCAGTAAAAGTGCATACATCCGCATGATTTTTTTGAGCTGCATCTATCGCATTGATTATATTTTGTGATTTGCCGGAGCTACTGATTGCCACTAACAAATCTTTTTCATTCGCCAGGAAACTTAACTGTTTTGAAAAAATATCTTCAAATCTGTAATCGTTTCCAAAGCAGGTTATAACGGACGAATCATAAAGGCTGCAGGTCACCATTCCGCCATTCTTCATGAAATCTGCTGTCATGTGCATTGCAATAGCGGCGCTTCCTCCATTTCCAATGAAAAACACCTTTCCTTTTCTCATTTTTACTTTCGTAAACTCATCAACCAATCTGTCAACTTTTAATATATTCTCCTCTTCCTGTAATGTCGTAATTTTTACATTGGAAAGAACATCTATCAGTTCTTCACAATATTTATCCATACATTCACCTCCCGTTATTTTCTGTGATTTCATATTATTGACTGCGAATAACCTCAATCACCCTTTTTATATCAGCATCTTCTAATTCTTCATAAATTGGCAAAGCAAGGACTCTGTCTGCAAGATAATTTGCCACCTCTACACAGCTTTTCTTGTATCTATCACGATAACAGTCACAATCCATTGTCAACGGATAAAAATATTTCCTAACATAAATTTCCTGTTTCTTAAATCGATTATATAACTCGTCTCTGGAACACCCATAGCTATCCTCAACAAGAACCGGATAATATGAATAGTTCATTTCTTCCCCTTTATTTATAAGCGACACTATTCCATCAATTTCAGCAATAGCATTGTTATATCTTTCATAAACTCTCTTCCTGGCAGCAAATGTTTCACCCACTCTCTTAAGATTACACAATCCCATAACAGCACAGAACTCATTCATTTTTGCATTGGCGCCAATATAACTCACTTCTTCCTCACCCCGTATGCCAAAATTCTTCAAGTTATACATCTTTTCATACAGCTCATGATTTTTGCATACCACAGCGCCTCCTTCAATTGTATTAAACACCTTTGTTGCATGGAAGCTGAATACTGAAACATCTCCATAATTGCCAATTCCAATGTCTTTATGTCTGACGCCAAATGCATGTGCTGCATCATAAATAATTTTTAAATCGTATTTGTCTGCAATCTGCTTTATGCTCTCCACATCGCACACATTTCCATAAACATGAACCGGAAGAATCGCAACTGTCTTATCTGTAATCAGCGACTCAATTTTATCCGGATCTATCGTACCATCCGACTCTTTTACATCACAGAAAACAGGTACAAGCTTATTACGAACAATAGCATGGGTTGTAGATATAAATGTAAAAGGAGTTGTTATAACCTCTGCCCCCTCTGGAAACTGAAAGGACTGGATCGCAAGCTCCAATGCCATATGTCCATTTACAAGTAATGAAATTTCCGGCACATCGAGATATTCACTTAATTTCTGTTCCAGTTTCTGGTGCCATTTCCCCATATTCGTAAGCCAATGTGTCTCCCACAGCGGCTTTATCACTTCTATGTACTCCTCATATGGAGGCATGGATGACTTTGTTACATATATTGGCTTTCCCAATTTGTCACCTCTAATTCTTCTGCATATAGTCTATTTTCCAGTTGTAATCCATAAAGATCCTTCTCTTCAAAATCTCATCTCTCTCACCCCATCCAGAATTTCCTTATAACTCTTTCCTTTCCCAAACAAAAGCGTTGTCCCTAGCACAAATCCATCAAATCCCTTTGGAGCAAACTGCTGTATCTTATCGGCGCTGCACGCTCCATCCCAGTAAATTTGAAAATCCATCTCTTCTTTCAGTTTCAAAAGTCTTGCTATCTTCTTCCCCACATAAGGAAGATACATCTGTCCTGCATTCCCTGGATTCACTGACATCACCAGCACCTTTTTCACAATCCGCAACATTTCCATCACTGTCTCTACTGAAGTTCCCGGATTGATAGCAATGCCCGGTACCATGCCTGCATCAATAATCTTCTGTAACGTCGTAGAAGGGTGATACTCTGCCTCTGGGTGAATATAAACCGTATCTCCTTTGCGCAATCTCTTTAAAAACAGGTTGATATGCGTGCTTGGATGCTCAATCATCAGATGTACATCCAGTGGCTTCTTCGTTGCCCCTGCGATATAGCACATATCATTCAGAGACATCGCAAAATTCGGCACATACCGTCCATCCATGATGTCGATATGAAAGGAGTCGATCCCTGCCTCTTCCAGTTCCCGGACTTCCTTTTCCAAATGTCCATAATCGGCACACATCATGGACGCCATCAGTTCAAAATCCATTTTGACCTCTCATTCCGTCGCAAAAGCAACCTTTTATTGTGCATAAAATATCTCTTTTCGTGAATAAGCCTAATTCTCATTAATCTTTTCACATACACATCATAATCTTAACGAAATCCTCGCTCTTATCCCGCATAATCTGAAATCCCTGTTCCAGATTCTCCAGAGAAAACCTGTGGGAAATCAGTTTTCCTGGCTGAACTTTACGGCCTTTCAATCGCTCCAGCACATATTGCCAATCGTCTTGCTGTGGCCATCTTTCCAGTTCTTGTCTAATAGCTTGTCTGCCTGTTTTCTCTGCTACTTCATTATCTGGCACTCTATTGAAAGACGAATTCCATGTTCCAATCAAAGTCAACTGATTCCGCAAAATCTTCCAATACACATCTCTATCCAGTGCTATATCCGAATGAGGATTTCCTACCAAGCACACAGTTCCTCCCGAACCAGTATGATTCACTGCCAGAGAAACCGTCTCATTTTTACCGACACATTCAAAGAACACATCCGCTCCGGCTCCCTCTGTAATTTCTGACAGCCATGCGCCAACATCTCCTTTACGGCTGTCCCAATATGAAATATCACTCAATCCGCATTGTTTCAGCATTTCCTTCTGATAGTCCTTATTTCCTATCGCAAGGATATTTCTGATTCCTCTCTCCCGCAAAAAATGAATCAGAAGGAGCCCAATGGTCCCTAGCCCGCAGACCGCTACCGTAATATCTTTTTCCCTACTATGTACCAATTCGCCTTGAAAGATTTCTGTTTCATATTTTTCATTTTCTTTTCCCCTGAACTCTGGAAACACCCTCCTCATGGCATGTACTGCCACTGCCATCGGCTCCAGCATAGCTGCTTCCGCATATCCTACTCCGTCTGGCAAAGTAACAAGATTTTTCACTGGAACAACTACATATTCTGCAAATCCACCATCCGTTCGGGAACCGAGATAATTGTAATTCCGGCACATCTCATACTGCCAGTTTCTACAAGGTCCGCATTTCCCGCAGGGAATCAGCGGAAACACACCCACGGGCTTCCCGGGAAGGCTTTCATCCGCTCCGGCTCCCACACTCTCCACCACTCCGGCAAACTCATGACCGGGAATCAGCGGGTGTTTATGAGCCCCCGTCTCATAGATTCGGGGAATGTCGGATCCACAGATACCCGCCGCCTTAACTCTAACTAAGGCCTCACCAGCTTTAGGTACCGGAACAGGCATATGTTCCAGCCGTATATCTCCTATTCCGTGAAGAACCCATGCCCTCATCTCTTTCCTCTGCTGATCCATGTTCTCACTCATCCTTGCGTTTTATTGTCTCCTGTTATGAAGCAGCATCTCTTCAATGTGTTTTGTACTATTTTCTGTCATGAAGATGTCTCACTTCAATCTAATTGACCTATTTCCCTACAATTTCATGGAACCGATCCATATCTTCTTTGGTAGTAATCTTAAAATTGCCCTCATCACCGGGAATCATTACCACATCCATACCTGCCAGAACCGCCGGTTCCGCAGAACCATTTATTTTTAAAATCTTTTCTGGCAAAAGTTTCTGATTCGCCTCATAATACTTCCCCAGCCGGAACACCTCGGGCGCCTGTCCGGCAAAAAGTTCTTCCCTCTTTAAAAGAGCTGTGATTCTTTTCCCATCCGAACTTCCATAGATGGTATCCTTCATGGGAAGTACCGGAAGCACACCATCATGCCCTTCTGCAGTTTCAAAACAAGCCGTAAGCAGCCTTTCAGAGATTAACGGCCTTGCCGCATCGTGAATCATCACTAAATCCATATCTTTCGCATACTGCTGAATGTCTTTCAGGCCATTCAATATCGACAACTGGCGATTTTCTCCCGGTTCGGAAAACCCACAAAACTTTCCAAAAAATGATGAAAATTCTTTATCTGATTCCATCCGTTCCCGGATTTTCTCCTGCCAAGCTGAATCTGCCACGATATGGACAGCATCCACACATTTATGCTGAAACAATGTCTCCATGCAATAGACGATTACAGGCTTTCCCGCCACTTCAATATATTGTTTGGGAATATTTGATCCCAGTCTCGTGCCGGTTCCACCGGATAAAATCAATGCTATGTTCATGCCTTTCACCCGCAATTTTCAATCGGACAGATTCTCAATATCCAGTTTCATTCACTCTGCCATGCTATGATTTTCTCTCTCCACATCGTTTCCGTATCTTTTCCCGCAAACTCCGTCAGCAGTTCCACATAGACGTCCTTCATCTGCTCCGACTGCACCACAATTGTGTCCGCATGAACCACTCCCGGCATATTGCACAGATATTTCAATGTCTCCCTGGCCCGCCCATCCCCCGGGCCAATCTCATCCATCATAAATGGCACGATATACACCAGCTGCTTTGTGTATTTCTTAAGATTCTTCGCATAGAAAAATGGGTGTATGGTCAGTGTGTAGTTGTATTCATCATAGGGACACTGAATCACAATCATATCTGGGTGACGTTTTTCAAAGGGATAGGCACCATAGTATGTCAATTCTACCTCATCCGGATAATCGGCCTCCAGATTCGGATGGTCTTTCTTAACGCGTCCCAAAGCATCCTTGTAATAATAAGGCGCCGGTACAACGAACACCTCCGTTCCCTTATCATCCGTGGCTATCTTCCACAGCGGTTCCATCGTCTCCCAGAATGCATCTTTATAGGGAATAAAAACAACTTCCTTTTTCTCTTTCATCTGGGTGCGGACGCTCTCCTGCAGTTGAACCTCGTAATCTTTTAATTGCTTCAAATCCTTGGAAATCTCAACATATGTTATATCTCTCACACTATCAAAATCCGTATTCTCTGTCGAACACTCCGCGGCAGGATTTTCTTTCCCGCATATCTGTTGATGCAGTCGATACACGTCCTCACAATACTGCTCCAGCACATGCACTGTCGGATGCCCCTCTCCCCACTCTTCCTCAATCAGAGTTCCGAGCTGCATCGCTGCATTCTGGCACTCTTCCAGAATCCCCAATGCATCTGTAGCATCTTCTGCCTCCAGACACCTGCCTATGGCTTCATGTGCCTCCAGGAACAACTGAAAGAAGTCTTCTATCTGTTTTCGCAGACGCTCGCGCTCCGCCTCTCTCTGTTTTCTTTCTTCTTCCGCTTCCTGTCTCTCCTGCTCCGAATACGCATACTCAAACAGAATCCCCGCGCCCTCTTTTTTCAGATTACGCTCCTGTTCTTTATAGGACGGGTAATCGTGGGAACCGCCGGACCGAACCGGCTTCATCCAGCTGGCGCCATACTTTTTTCCCAGCAGTTCACCATAGCCCGCCGGAACAGGAACCTGTATCATCTCAAAGGGAATCGTCACAAACTCCGAATAGCATCTCTTAGGCAGCCTGTAATTCTGGTTCTCACGCCACACCGGGAGATTCGTGATCTCGTTCTCCTCATCTATGATGTCATTTTTATATCTCGGAGCAGCCACTTTCTCCAGAATGGCATATAGCTGCTGCTTGACTGGTTTCTTCCTATCAATCAGGACACCAAACATTTCCTCAGTCTGGCTGACATACTGCTCCAGTCCTTTGGCATCCAGCTTTATTTCCCCGGACTTATGCAGACGCATGGCATATATAAAACGAATCAGAAAGTCAATTTGCTCGTGATAGGCGTCCTCTTCTTCCTTGTCAGCCGGCAGGTCGTCCATCCAGAAGATATCTATGCCCGCCACATAGGGAAAACCGTGATATTTCTCCAGCTGTTCCCCCTCCAGAATAAGCACATGCGAATTGATAATCCGCCCGATCAGGTGGTCAAAATCATCGTTCCACCGGTAATCCATGAACCAGCACCCATCCGGCAGTTCCTCATCGGCCACCGCGCGGAACTGGTCATAATCTTCCCGCAGCATGCAGATGTCCAGATCATCATCCCAAGGGATAAATCCGCCATGCCTTACGGCCCCTAACAAAGTTCCCCACTCGGCAAAGTAGCAGATATTATGCTTCTCACAGATACTCTGGACAGCTTCCAGAATCTCCAGCCGCGCCGCCCAGGCCCGTTTCATCAGACTGGGCACGAAAAAACCTTCCCGCACCTCATCCTCAAAATAAGAATCCGGAATCTCCATGTCCGCCTCCCATACTGCTGGTTACTAAATGCTCTGTCCACCACAATTCAGTTTAACATCTACCAGTTTTATCTGCTTACATACTATCAGAACGTATGCTTACATTCTGAATCATGACCGGCTTTTTCAGCACATGGCACCGGTTGGCCTCCACTCCGCCATCACCATAGTAGGCATCACAGAAAAGCGCCGCCCGCTCCACGTCCGAGGAATCGTCATAAATGCCCCATCCGCCTTCTCGGTATTCCTTCATAAGATCCCGGTATTCCGGCCATGCCTCCGGCTTAGCCCGCCTCAGCAAATCTCTGGTATTAAGATCCGGTCTCCAAATGATGGCAATATCATCTCTGTGCTCTTGAAACAGATGGAACACTTCCCGCATCTTCTTCACGGCTTCTGTACCATATTGAAAGAGAACGCTGGCATTCACTTTATACAGGATTACTTTCTTCTCACTGCCGTCCGGTTTCCGTATGGCCGTGAGCCATTCCTCCGGCACGCCCTTTTCCCCGCTTATCCGGAGCGGTTTATGCTGTACCGCATTCAGCAGCGGAGAATAGGCGGCAATCTTTTCTTCCCACATGGTCTTTGTATCCTCCCCGGCAAACTCCGTCAGAAGTTCTATGTAGACATCCCGCATCTGCTCCGACTGCACTAATACCGTATCCGCGAGCACAATTCCCGGTGTGTTGCACAGGCTTTTCAATGTAATGCGGGCACGCTCATCTCCCGGTCCGATCTCGTCCATTATATAGGGCGGCACACAAACCAGCCGGTCCGTATATTTCTTCAGATTTCTGCTGTAAAAGAACGGATGAATGATGAGCGCATAATTGTACTCATCAAACGGGTACTGGGTCACAATGACATCCGGGCGGAGTGTTTCAAAGTTCGCATTTTCATACGGAGTAATGACAACGCCTTCGGGGTAATTGGTTTCATAGTGAATCTCGTCCTTTTTCGCCTTTCCCAGATCATCCTTGTAATAATAGGGAACCGGCATGACCGTCACTTCCACATCTTCATCTGCCATCGCCTCCCGCCACAGATCCTCCATCGTGTTCCAGAAGACAACCTTATATGGAAGGAATACAATCCGCTTCTTTTCCCGCAGGTCCCGCTCCATGCTCTCGGCCAGCCTATTCTCCATATCCTTCAGAGCAGCCATACAGGAATCAGCATCCGTATTCCCTCGGCCCAATTCCTGATGAATCCGAAAAATCCGCTCGCAGTACTGTTCCAAAAGGGCGACCGTGGGATGTCCCTCCCCCTGTTCGTTCTCAATCATCGTTCCCAGCTCAATGGCCATGTCCTGACAGTCGCCGAGAAGCCCCAGCGCCGCCTCAGCCTGTCCCTCCGCCAACAGACGCTCGATCTCCCCATGCGCCTCACCAAACAATGGAAGAAAAGCAGAGACCCGTTTTTTTAAACCGGGATTTCCTTCTTTCTGATGTGCCCGCTCTGTCTCCGCAGTCTCTATCTCCTCTTTGGAAAAATGGTACTGCAGAGGCTCGATTTTCATCTTTTTCTGGATTGAATCCTGAACTTTTCTATAAGCAGGATAGCCATGAGATCCACCGGAGCGAACAGGCTTCATCCAGCCAGCCCCATATTTTTTCACAAGAAGAGCATCATAGCATGCCGGAACAGAAATCTTCGTATTTTCAAATGGAATATCTACTGTATTGATGTAGTATTCCTTTGGAATCCGATAGTTTCTATTTTCTACGAAAAGCGATGTACTAGTCAATTCTTTGGCATCTTCTTCCCTAAACCGCTCTGCCACCTTGTCAAGTGCCTGTAAAAGCTGGCGTTCAATCGGTTTCTCCATGTCAAACTTCATTCCACTTATATTTTCAATATCATGAAAAATACCTTGAAGTTCTTCTTTTTCTATATTGTCATGTTCTGCCCAGCAATTCACCTCACTGACTACTTGGACCATCTCCAGAAACGCTTCTTCCGCATCATGGTCTGGCGGCAAAAAATCCAGCACAAATAAATCAATGGCTTGTATATAAGGATATCCATGAAAGAGGGGAAGATCTTCTTGGGATACCAGTTCAATCGGATAATTAATAATCTTACAGACCATATTTTTCGTATCCATTGTCCGGTAATTGCTAATCCAATAACCGTATGGCAGGGATGCTGGGGCAATCTCCAAGAACTTTTCATAATCCTGCCGTTTCATACAGATATCAAAGTCATCATCCCAAGGGATCATCCTGCCATGGCGGACAGCTCCAAGCATTGTTCCCCACTCAGCATAGTAACGAATCCCATGCAGTTCACATACACGCCGGACAACCTCGAACATCTCTATCTGTCCTGCCCAGCTCCGCTTCATCATGCCTGGCACAAAAAAGCCTTCCCGCACCTCATCCTCAAAAAAAGATTCCTGAAATTCCATGCCTGCCCCTCCGTTGAATGGTTGTTATCTTTATGAATTCCAGAACTACACATTCCGCTCCGACTGCACGACTCCGGAATCCGGTATCCTTTTTATAGAAAGAAAGGATATCCGGATAAAAACTATCAAGATATCCTTTCAATCAATTATGCATGGTACAACTTTACTGTTCGTACACCAAACGCTATTACTGGAGCAGTGAGAGTACGCCCTGATTTGCGTTGTTAGCCTGAGCCAGCATAGAAGTAGCTGCCTGCTGGAGAATGCTCTCCTTACTGAATTTGGTCATCTCGTCTGCCATATCAGTATCGCGAATGCGGCTTTCAGCGGACTGCATGTTCTCAGCCGTGTTGTCATCTACCTTCACAGTGTACTCCAGACGGTTCTGGATAGCACCCAGATTAGAACGTACTGTAGATACAGCCTGAATTTTAGCATCCACTTGATCAATCAGTGCTGAATTTCCACTTCCAGAACTTGTTAATTGAATAAGCGTGGAAGACCAGCTTGTTGAATCAATAGTTACATGAATTCCCTGAGCATTATTAGCACCAACCTGCAGATACTGATTACTATAAGTATCATCTAACAACTTCTTCTTGTTAAATTCAGTATCATTATTGATTCTGACAAACTCTTCTCTCAACTTGTCAATTTCTTCCTGAATCTTCTGGAAGTCTTGTGTCTTTGAATCTAACACGCCACTGTTAGAAGCCTGAACTACCAACTCACGGGTTCTCTGAAGAATTGCATGCTGCTGATCCAGTGCACCCTCAGCGGTCTGAATCATGGAAATACCATCCTGTGCGTTGTCAGATGCTCTCTGAAGGCCGCGAACCTGAGCTCTCATCTTCTCAGAAATTGCCAGACCTGCTGCGTCATCAGCTGCGCGGTTGATTCTGTAACCGCTGGAAAGTTTCTCGGTTGCCTTTGCCAGATTGTTTCCTACGATACCTAACTGCCGGTTAGCGTTCATAGATGTAATGTTGTGCTGTACTATCATAATGATTACCTCCTTGTTTTACCACCACAAATCCGTTTGCGGTGTTTGTTATTGTTTTTTATTTTCCTTCGGACGCCGCGAAGTTTGTTTCTCTCGCTGCATCCTATATAATATCCGTCGAAACCGCCGTCCGCCCTGCGGGCCCGGCAACGCGTCCGGCGCTTTCTCCGGTTATTATCAATGCTCGAAAGCCTTTTCGCTGTGCTCCAGCACCTTCCCCTTTTTCGGTTTCCGGTACCGCTCCGGCAGCTCCGGCTCCGCGTAATATTTGGGAGAGTTCTTTTTCAGCTCCGGATTGTTCTTCTCCAGAACCGTACTCCTCACGATGTTGACATCCTTCGGTGCGTCAATCATGATCCTCATGTGGTTATGACTTCCGCCCAGAAACACAATCTTGATGTCATCCCCCAGCATCAGGTACTCTTCTGTGCTCACACTCAATCTCAGCATAAAACCTCCTCCAATCCGGTTTGTCATGCTATTCGCGGCTATCGCGGTATCCCCGCTCTGTTTCCCGCCGCTTTTGCTACGGCT